>DASVWQ010000072.1:0-9796 GCA_036393135.1 Ktedonobacterales bacterium | reverse complement strand
CTGCGGCCAGGCGACCTGCTGGTGGCCAACCAGAGTCGCGTGTTGCCCGCGCGCCTGCTCGGTGTGAAGCCTGGCACGGGCGGGCGGGTCGAGCTGCTGCTGCTCTCGGTGCGCGGCGACATCGGGCCGGACTGCTGGGAGGCATTGGTGCGGCCGGGCAAGCGCATCCACGCCGGACAGCACCTCAGCTTCGGCGATGGCGCGCTGGAGGCCGAGATGCTGGAGCCAACAGCGGCGGGTGGGCGCGTAGTGCGGCTGATCGCGCGCGAGGGGACGGTAGCTGAGGCGGTCGCGCGGGTCGGCGTGACGCCGCTGCCGCCGTACATCCACGAGCGGCTGGCCGACGCCGAGCGCTATCAGACGGTCTACGCTCGTGACCCCGGCTCCGCCGCCGCGCCGACCGCCGGGCTGCACTTCACCACCGAACTGCTCGACCGCGTGATGGCGCAAGGCGTCGGCGTCGCCTACGTGACGCTGCACATCGGCCTCGACACCTTCCGGCCCATCGAGAAGGACGACCTGAGCGACCATGTGATGCACAGCGAGGAGATCGAGGTCAGCGCCGAAGCGGCGGAGCGCATCAACGCGACGCGCGCGGCGGGCGGGCGCATCATCGCCGTCGGCACGACCTCCGTCCGCACGCTGGAGGCGGTGGCCGAGCTGGCCAGCGCTGAGACTGGCGGGGCGGAGTCGGCGCCCATCGCGATACCCTATCGCGGGCGCACGCGGCTCTTCATCACGCCGGGATTCCAGTTCCGCGCGGTGGACGCGCTGATTACCAATTTCCACCTGCCGCGCTCGACCCTGCTGGCGCTGGTGAGCGCGTTTGGCGGCCGCGAGACGCTGGCCCGCACCTACGCCGAGGCCATCGCGCGGGAGTATCGCTTCTACAGTTTCGGCGACGCGATGCTGATCCTGTGACGACTGATCGGCCAAAGAGATGAGCGCGCTTGGTTGACGCGCCAAGCGACGACACCGTATACTGGCTTGCGATACGTCCGGGCGATGGCCCGCGCGGCCACACGCGGCGAGGGAGTCGCCGACCACGGAGGCTGGCATGATCGTAATGGATGGCGAGGAGTTCCTGACCGCTCAGGAAACCTGTGCGATTCTGGGAATCAAGCCGGCGACACTCTACGCCTATGTCAGTCGTAGGCTGCTGGGCAGCTATCGCCAGGGCATGAAACGCACGCGGCTATATCGCCGCCACGAAGTCGAGCGGCTCATCAGGTTGCGCGGACCCGAAGACGACCGCCAGCCCGACGACGCCGAGGAACACAAGGACGGCCACGCCTGGATACCTTATGTCTGAGGCGCGTGACGCCGAGCCTTTGTCGGGGCGCCATCCTCTGACCTGATCGCTCGACGCCCTCTCACCCTCAGCTACACAGGAAGCCGCTCTGAGACGCGCGAGGCGCCACGAGGCAAGATGTCAGACGTATTGGAGCGACGAGTCACCTTCGCCAGTGGCGCCCGACCACCAGTCTTGCTGGAGGGCGTCATCGCGCGCGGCCCTGCTCGTGGCGCCGCCACTCCCGACGGCCAGCCCGTCGCCGTGCTGTGCCATCCGCAGCCCCTCACCACATCGATGGACGACCCGCTGACAGTGCAACTCGCCGCCGACCTCGCCGCCGCCGGGTTCATCACCCTGCGCTTCAACTTTCGCGGCGTGGGGGCCAGCGAGGGGCAGCAGACCGATGGCCGCCTGGAGCCACTGGATGTCGCGGGGGCCGTCGAGTTCGCGCTGGCCGAGCCGGGCGCCAACCGCGAGAAGCTCTGCCTGGTGGGGCATGCGTTCGGCGCGTATGTCGCGCTGGTCTACGCGACGCATGACCCGCGCGTGAAGACGGTGGTCGCTATCAGCCCGCCCATCTTCCGCCTGGGGCCAGACCTGGCGACCTTTGACCGCCCGAAACTCTTCCTCACTGGCGAGTATGATGAGGTCTCGCCACGCCACAAACTGGAGCCGTGGATCGCGCGCCTGCCCGCGCGCGGGTTCAAGATCATCTCTGGCGCGCGACACCTGATGCGCGGCCACGAGGCGACCGCGTCGCAGGCTGTTGTACACTATCTGGTACGCTGGGCCGCCACACCCGGCGTCTGAGCGTGGCGTCCACGTCGTTCTTCGTATGCGTTCGGTTTCAGCCAATAGCAGGTGAGAGTGCGCCGTGCAACAAGCAGCCAAACCTATCGTCGTCCAGGGCGACCGAACGATCTTGCTGGAGGTGGACCACCCGCTCTATGCCGAGGCGCGCGACGCCCTGGCGCAGTTCGCGGAGCTGGAGAAGTCGCCGGAGCACATCCACACCTATCGCCTGACGCCGCTCTCACTGTGGAACGCCGCCGCCGCCGGGCTGGCCGCGCCGCAGGTGATCGCCACGCTGGACGAGTTGGGGCGCTATGACCTGCCGCCCAACGTCGTCGCCGACATCCGCGACTACATCGGACGCTACGGGCGGCTGAAGCTGCTGCGCGACGGCCAGGACCTCCTCCTGCGCTCAGACGACATCGCGCTGATCGCCGAGGTGGCGCGGCACAAGCGCACCCAGCCCTACGTGCTGGAGCAGCGCGACCCGCATACGCTGGTGATCGACGCGGCGCGGCGCGGGCATGTCAAGCAGGCGCTCGTCGCCATCGGCTACCCTGCCGAGGACCTCGCGGGCTACGCCGAGGGCGAGCACATGCCGCTGGAAGTCCGCGAGCGAACGCTGCAAGACGAAGACTTTGACCTGCGCCAGTATCAGCGCGACGCCGTGCATGCCTTCTACGCCGATGGCTCGACCAGCGGTGGCAGCGGCGTGGTGGTGCTGCCGTGTGGCGCGGGCAAGACGGTGGTGGGTATCGGCGCGATGGCCGCGATAGGCCGTGCGACCCTCATCCTCACGCCCAACACCATCGCCGTGCGCCAGTGGATCAGCGAGATTCTCGACAAGACCACGCTGACCGCCGACCAGATTGGCGAGTATACCGGCGAGCGCAAGGATATTCGCCCGGTGACGGTCACGACCTATCAGATGCTGACCTACCGCGCGAGCGAGGATGGCGTCTTCCCGCACTTCGGCCTGATGACAGGCCACGACTGGGGCCTCATCATCTACGACGAGGTACATCTGTTGCCAGCGCCGATATTCCGCATCACGGCGGAGATTCAGGCGCGGCGGCGGCTGGGACTGACGGCGACGCTGGTGCGCGAGGATGGCCGCGAGGCGGATGTCTTCGGGCTGATCGGCCCCAAGCGCTTCGATGTGCCGTGGCGCGAGCTGGAGCGTCAGGGCTGGATCGCCACGGCGGAGTGCCACGAGGTCCGCGTGGCCCTGCCCGACGAGGACCGCCTGACCTACGCTGTCTCGGAGGAGCGCGAGAAGTATCGCATGGCGGCGGAGAACCCGACGAAGATTGCTGTGACGCGCGAGCTGCTGGCGCGCCACAGCGACGACCAGATTCTGATCATCGGCCAGTACCTCGACCAGCTCAAAGAGCTGGCGCAACTCCTCAAGGCCCCGCTGCTGACCGGGCGGACGAACAACAGCCAGCGCGAGAAGCTCTACGACCAGTTCCGCCAGGGCAAGATCAAGCGGCTGGTGGTGAGCAAGGTCGCCAACTTCGCCATCGATCTGCCCGACGCCAACGTCGCCATCCAGGTCTCCGGCACCTTCGGCTCGCGGCAGGAGGAGGCGCAACGGCTGGGGCGGCTGCTACGTCCGAAGTCAGATGGTCGGCCCGCGCACTTCTATACCATCGTCACGCGCGACACCCGTGACCAGGAGTTCTCCTCGAACCGGCAGCTCTTCCTGACCGAGCAGGGCTACCGCTACACGATTGACGACGCTGAGACGCTGGGACTGCTGCGCAAGGCGGATGAGCCAGTGCGGCTGGAGGCGTCGAACGGACGCTCCGCGCGCCGCGCCGCTGGCGGCGCGTAAGGCGCGAATAGGCCAGAGCGCCGCGCCATCGCCGAGGCGATGGTATACTGAACGCATCACACGCAAAAGCCGCCCCACCCGTGGGACATGCGGGCGGCGAGCTTGGTGGACGTTTCGCCGCCCTGGGCCAATCGCCGGGCGCGAGGCTTCAGAGGGCAGCGCGGGTCTATGGAACATACACACATATCGCATCCACAGAGTCCCGAGCGGGCAATCTTCATCGGCGCGTTTTCCGGCTGGAATGACGCCGCCAGCGCCGCGACCTGGGCGGTGAAGTTCCTGGTCAACCAGTGGGACGCCGAGCCATTCGCCGAGATCGACCCGGATGTCTTCTACGATTTCAGCGAGTCACGCCCTACTGCGCGCATCTCCGGCGGCTCACTGCGGCGCTTCAACTGGCCCTCCAACCGCTTCTACATCTACCGCGCCAGCGAGCGCAACCCACGCCAGCGCGATATCATCCTCTTCATCGGTGAGGAGCCGCACCTCCGCTGGAAGACCTTCGCCCGCGAGATCATCGCCCTGGGACGACAATTGCATGTCGAGGAATTGGCGCTGCTCGGCGTCTTCTCGGCGGAGGCTCCCCACACCGCGCCAGTGCCAGTGACGGGCGCCACGAGCCGCGCGGCGGTCCTGCGCAAGATGGATGAGTGCGGCGTGGAACGCGCCAGCTACAGCGGCGTGACCGGCATCGTCACCGCGCTCCAGGACATCGCGCGACGCGAGGGAATCGGCGCGACGAGCCTCTGGGCAGGCGCCCCGCACTATGTCGCCGCCTCGCCGAATCTGCCAGTGGCCGAGGCGCTGCTGCGCAAGCTGGACCACATCTACGACTTGCGCCTGAGCCTCAAGGACCTCGCCCGCGCGGCCCAGCGCTTCAACAACCGGGTGTCGCATCTGGTCGCCTCCGATCCCGACGTGACCGCCTATGTCCACGATCTGGAGCAGCGGTTGGGCGGCGTGGTCGCCAGCGAGTCGGAGGGAGCGGACGGTTTCAATCCTGACCTCTCTGGCATTCACAATATCTCGCATGTGGGCGAACTGCCCTCTGGAGAGCAGGCGATTCAGGATGTCGAGGCGTATCTGCGCCGTCGCCGCAAGCAGAATGGCGCCAATGACGCCGAGTAGTCTGGCGGTTGGCTGAGAGTTCCGCGCGAAGGGGTAGGCGTGTTACTTCCCTGACGCTCGGCGCGTAGGTATCATCATAGGGCGTCGTGGGCGGCCTTCACTGTCGGCGCCACGACACTGGCTCCCCAGCGCTGGCCGACCTCAGAGCAGCATGGCAGCCGATGCTCAGGCGCCGCGCTCCGCATACAGGGATCGATGCCGGTTCGTGACCTGATACACCAGTCTTGACATGGAGGCTCCCCGTGGATTCGCACCGTCCCGCGAAGCGCCGACGACCCGCGAACGCAAGGCAGCGGCGGCAGACCGAGCCAACCACGGCGCGCCAGCGCCATACCCAGCGCCCCGCTCGCGGTGGTGTCGCATCGAGCGAGCCGCCCAAAGAAAACGCGCCATCGGCGTCGAGTCCCGCGCTGCGTAAGCGCATCCAGTCGGGGGCGCTTACGACGGCCACGGTGATGAGCGAGCGCCTGCGCCGGGTCTCGAAGCTGGCGCAAGAGCGCATGGACCCGCTCGCGCGCTCATCGGGCTGGATCGTCGAGCCGACGTGGTATGAGCGCGCCCAGAACTGGCTCTCCGAGGCGATGCCCTTCCGCTGGCGCGAGCGAGCGCGGCGCAAGGGATTCTGGCGGAAACGCGCGCTTCCCGTGTTCGTGGCCATCGCATGCCTGGCGGTGGCGCTGGGCATCGGCATCTTCGCGCTCAATACCGCCGGACGCGCTGCGGGCGCGCTCTCCGTCGCTCCGCCCGCGCAATCTACCGCGGGCGGCTCGGTGATGATCTCGCCGAACGTCAATGGCATCTCTACCACACCCACGCCTGTCGCCGAGGAATACGACCTCGGCGTGTGGGTCTCCAATACATTGCCGCAGGGTGGCTCTGTGACGGTCTATGCGCGCGTTTCGCGCTATACGCAGCCCGTCGCGCATGTCCGCGTCTACATCTACGCCAGCACGCCGCACGGCGGCATCGCGCTCGGCCCCCTCACGACCGACGCCTATGGTGTGGCGCACGCGCAGCTCAATTACGGCAATGTCGGCTCGTCGCAGCCCATCTTTCTCACCGGAACGACAACGATTGACGGACAGAAGATCACCGGGACGTACACCTTCGTCACCTTCTGAGCGCGGAACCCAGGCCGCGCAGGCAGCCATCGTGGCCCGCAGAGCGAGCGAGGCTGTGGGTTCATAACACATCCGCCTGGGATGTTGACGCCACGACAACGACCGCAGCGGACATGTTATCACCCGCCCCTGTTCGCGCACTGGCGCTAGCGACGCCCGGCGTCGGATAATACAGGGGAGATAGCCTGCCGTGTCTGGCGCTATCCGCGTGCAGTGACCACCGGGCGCAGATGTGCGGCGCCCGCGAGACGGAGAAGAGCGCCCATGTCCGCGACCCCTCAGACGACGCAACCCGGCTCTGCGCCGACCCCGGCGGTCCGGCCCGCGCCCACGCGCGAGATGGTCGCCATCCTCGACTATGGCTCGCAGTATTCGCGCCTGATCGCGAGGCGCGTCCGCGAGTGCCATGTCTACTGCGAGCTGCTGCCCGCCACGACCACCCTGGACGAGTTGCGCCACCTCAACACACGCGGCGTCATCCTCTCTGGCGGGCCAGATAGCGTCTACGACGAGGGCGCGCGGGCCGTGCAGCAAGCGATTCTGGAGAGCGATCTGCCGGTGCTAGGCATCTGCTACGGCATGCACCTGCTCGCGCACCAGATGGGCGGGCGAGTAGAGGCCCACATCGGGCGGCGCGAGTATGGCCCCGCCGAGATTCACCTGACGCCACTGACCGAGGCTTCTGAGGCAAGCGCGGGCGACCGCGCGCCAGAGGCGCTCTTCGCGGGCGTGGAGGATGCGACGGGCGCGGGCATTCCCGTCTGGATGAGCCACGGTGACAGCGTAGCCAACCTGCCGCCGGGCTTCGAGGTGATCGCGCGGTCCAGCAGCGGCGCGCTCGCGGCGATGGGCGACGCGAAGGGCCATATCGGCATCCAGTTCCATCCCGAAGTCAGCCATACGCCACAGGGCGCGCAGATGCTGGAGAACTTCCTCTATCGCGTTTGCGGCCTCGCCCCCAACTGGACTACCGGCGCCTTCATCGAGGAGGCGGTGGCGCGCATCCGCGAGCAGGTCGGTCCTGACGGCCGGGTGATCTGTGGGCTGTCGGGTGGGGTGGACTCGGCGGTGGCGGCGCTGCTCGTCTACCGGGCGATAGGCGACCGCCTCACCTGCATCTTCGTCGATACCGGCTGTATGCGCGCTGGCGAGCCAGAGCAGGTCGTCGAGACGTTCCGCGCCAACCTCCACATTCCGCTGATCGCGGTGGATGCGAGCGAGCGCTTCCTGACCAGGCTGGCGGGCGTGACCGACCCGGAGCGCAAGCGCCGCATCATCGGCGAGGAGTTCGTGCGGGTCTTCGAGGCCGAGGCGGCCAACCTGCGGGCGCAGGGCGAGGTTGGATTCCTGGCGCAGGGAACGCTCTATCCCGACGTGATCGAGAGCGCCAGCGCCGATGGCGCCAACGCCGCGCGGACCATCAAGACCCATCACAATGTCGGCGGTTTGCCGGAGGGGATGGCGTTCGCGCTGGTTGAGCCGCTGCGCTACCTTTTCAAGGATGAGGCGCGCGAGGTTGGGCGCGAGTTGGGGCTGCCTGAGGATTGGGTCTGGCGCCATCCGTTCCCCGGCCCTGGCCTGGCGATCCGCGTGATTGGCGAGGTGACGCGCGAGCGGCTGGACACGCTGCGCCACGCCGACGCCATCTTCATCGAGGAGTTGCGCCGCGCGGGCCTCTACCGCGAGATCGGGCAGGCGTTCGCTGTGCTGACCTCGGTGCGTAGTGTCGGGGTAATGGGCGACGGCCGCACCTACGCCAACACCGTCGCCCTGCGCGCGGTGACAACCGGCGACTTCATGACGGCGGACTGGGCGCGGCTGCCCTACGATCTGCTGGGGCGCGTCGCCAACCGCATCGTGAATGAGGCGCCGGGCGTGAACCGGGTGGTCTACGACGTGACGAGCAAGCCACCCGCCACCATCGAGTGGGAATAGTCGCATAGCAGGGTGGAGGGACCGCATGGGCGCCGACGACACACATGACGACTGGGGCGGCTTCGACTTCTCGGCCTGGGGACGTGAGCCAGACGCCGAGGAGGCCAGCCCGAATGGCCACGCGCCGACCGATGAGCCTGCGAGCGATGGTTTCCTGCGCCCGGCGCTGGCGGATGTGGATGATGAGGCGGGGGCGGCCAGTCATGCGACAGCGGCGGGTCGCTGGGTGACGCGCGGCGGTGTGCTGCGCTGGGAGGCTGCGCGCCCGGATGACGCGGGCGAGGAGGCGCCGCTGCGCGAGGACGCGCAATCCGCCTGGGCCAACGATGAGCTTGACCTGCCGCTGGGCGCGCCCGCCTCGGCGCGAGTGCGGGCGGTGCGCGCGTGGCTGGGACGCCGCCGCCAGCGCGAGACAGAGCTGATCGGCGCGCTGCTGCTGGAACGTCGCCGCCTGGCTGGCCCCGCCCGTGAGGATGACGAGGCGACCTCCACGCCGCCAGAGAACCCGAACGATCCGCTGGCGCTGGCGCTGGCCGAGGCGCAGGCCGCCGCCGACGAGTACGAGACGCTGCTGGGCCAGCTCGAAGACATCCGCGCGCACGCCGGAGCGCAGTCGGCGCTGGTGGAGTTCTACCTCAGCCTGAACGACCGTCTGGCCACGCTCGCCGCCCTGCCCGCCGCGCCGGAGGGCTTCGCCGAGGCCACCCTCTTCGCCGAGATCGAGCGGCAGTCGGGCGAGCCGACGCCTGGCGCCCGCAGCGAGTGGGAGGGCCGCGCCACCGCGACGCTGGCCACCCGCAGGCGGGTCGAGCAGGTCACCGCCGGGGAGCCAGAGGACGATTAGCGCCCCATTCTCGCCTGCCTTCGTTCCACATCCTCAGGGAATGTTCAGCTACTTTTCAGACTGTGGCGAGGTCTGTCATGACCCACGAGCCAGCTCCGCGATCAGTCGCAAAATGACCTGAATGCGTGTGACCTCGACACAGTTATTGCTGTCGATGCCGCGCGATTCCAGGCTGAGCGCGCCATTGATAACACATCCGCGTGGGATGTTGGCGCTCGTTGCGCCCCTTCACCCCTGGCCCCTCTCTCAGAGGGCGAGGGGAATCAGAAAGCCCCTCGCCCTCTGGGAGCGGGGTTGGGGTGAGGGTTTGATGCAACGACAACGACCGCAGCGGGCATGTTATGAGTTATCGCTACCGAGGATTTCGCCGATGCTCTTCTCGACATGGATGGCTGGGAAGTCCAGCCCTGAGGCGCTCAGGGCGCGGGCGATGCGCTCCTGCTCAGGATACCAGCGCGGGTAAAACAATACCTCAAAGCCGTCTACGTCGAACTGGGGGCCATACCGTAAGATGGCCTCGTGGCTGAGCGGATCCGACGTGCGAGTAAATGCCCCTGTTGAGCACAGAACGCGCATGCGCGGCGCAGTTCCTTTCAATGCGATTACTCACCGAGCTGGGCTTCATGCGGCGCGACGGTAGCCTCGAGCTGGTGTGGCTCGATGTCCGCCGGGGCGACGACGATGAGCGCGGGGGCATCGGGGCGTGGGCCAACCAGGCGGATGAGCGCCTGCTCGCCGCTGGCCAGCATCCGCGCAGCGCGGGGCGCGCCAAGCTGTCCAGAGTGCGCCGCCCGTGCGAACGAGATGAAGCCCTGCGCGAGATGGCGGAAGGCCGTCTCTGGCAG
>DASVWQ010000071.1:0-3835 GCA_036393135.1 Ktedonobacterales bacterium | reverse complement strand
GACATCGCGCAGGCGCTGGACTACTTCCCGCGCCTGCGCGAGCGGCTGCGCGCTCCGGCGGCCAGCCTCAGCGGTGGCGAGGGGCAGATGCTCTCGATCAGCCGCGCGCTAATGTCGCATCCGCGCGTGTTGCTGCTCGATGAGCCGTCGCACGGCCTCGCGCCCAGCATCGTGGATACCGTCTTCGAGGTCATCGCGCGGCTGAACCGCGAGCAGGGGCTGACCGTCGTGCTGGTCGAGCAGAACGCGCGGATGGCGCTCAGCGTCGTCTCGTCAGCCTGGGTCTTGCAGGGCGGTGAGGTCGCGCTACACGGCGCGCCCGACGCGCTGGCCCAGGACGCCACGGTGCGCCGCCTCTACCTGGGAACGGATGGCGGCGAGGTCGCCGCGCTGGCGCCGGTCGCCGGGCCAGCGGCCTCGCCCGATGGATCAGAGGAGTAATGACCATGAGCCAACTCGGAGGAAAAGTCGCGCTGGTGACAGGCGCGGCAAGCGGCATCGGTCTGGCGACGGCGCAAGCCCTGGCAGAAGCGGGCGCGAGCGTCATCCTGGCCGACATCGACACGCAGCGCGGGCAGGCAGAGGCGGCGCGCATCGCGGGCGCCCGCTTCATCGCGGCGGACCTGGCGGACGGAGCCAGCGCTCGCGCCGCCGTTGAACGCGCCATCGCCGAGGCCGGGCGCCTCGACATCCTGGTGAACAACGCGGGCGTCCAGCATGTCGCGCCGATTCCAGAGTTCCCGGAGGAGAAGTGGCGTCTGCTGATCGAGCTGATGCTGACGGCGCCGTTCCTGCTGACTCAGGCGGCGCTGCCGGGGATGTACACGCGCGGCTGGGGACGCATCATTAATATCGGCTCGGTCCACTCGCTGATTGCCTCGGAGTACAAGGCCGCCTATGTTGCGGCGAAGCATGGCTTGCTGGGCCTCACCCGCGTCACCGCGCTGGAGGGGGCCGCGCACGGCGTCACCTGCAACTGCGTCTGCCCCTCCTACGTCCGCACGGCGCTGGTGGAGAAGCAGATCGGCGACCAGGCGCGGCGGCATGGCATCCCCGAATCCGAGGTGGTGGAGAAGATCATGGTCGCTGAGGCGCCCATCCATCGCCTGCTGGAGCCGTCCGAGGTGGGCGGCTACATCGCCTTCCTCTGCTCCGACGCCGCGTCTGGCGTCACGGGCGCGGCAGTCACGCTGGATTGCGGATGGACAGCCCATTGAGCGAAGGTCGGGTATGCGCTATCCTGTAGAGTGCGACCCATTGCGCGGCGCATTCCGGGCGGCCGCGCGCCTCGATAGCGGGAGATCGGGCGGCGGAACGGGCGCGGGCGGGAGACAGGAGTGATGAAGATGGCGGCAAGGAACCGTGGTGGAGCATCTTCGACCCCCAGAGATGGGGCGCGAGCCGAAACACAGATACGCGAGCGACTTGCTCCGCTCACGCCTGTCACCCCGCGCGGCGAAGCCACGCGCCGCCGTCTGCTCGACGCCGCCGAGGAGGTATTCGGCGAGATGGGCTATTACGAAGCCAGCGTCGCCGAAATCACCCGCCGCGCGGGCGTCGCGCAGGGCACCTTCTACATCTACTTCCACTCCAAGCGCGAAACCTTCGTGGAGCTGGTGGAGGACATCGGCGAACGGCTACGCGCCGCCACCTCCACCGCGATTGAAGGCGTCGCCAACCGCATCGAGGCCGAGCGCAACGGCTTCGAGGCCTTCTTCCGCTTCGTCTATGCCCACCGCCGCATCTACCGCATTGTGGAGGAGGCCGGGCGGGTGGCGCCGGAGGCCACCCACGAGTACTACCGCCGTATCAGCGTGGGCTACGAGCGCGGGCTGGCCGCTGCGATGGCCGCCGGACAGATCGCGCCGGGCAATGTGGAGGCGCTGGCCTACGCGCTGATGGGCATCGGCCACTTCCTCGCCCTGCGCTGGATCATCTGGCCCGCCGAGCAAGACGCTGCGCCAGCCGCCAACGACCTTGACGATGAGATGCCGCCAGCCGTCCTCGAAACGGTGATGAGCTTCATCGCGCGCGGCCTCGGCGCGCCGCAGGAATAGCCGCGCGCCAGACAGGATGACGCCTACCCCCGCACGAACGGCCAACGTGCGGGAATAGGCGTTGACAATCAAGCGGACAGTGGCGGCTAGCTCTCCTTACCCATCGTCACGCGCCAGACCTCCGGCCCCTGTTGCAGGTATTCCCAGTAGACCTTGCCAGCATACTCAGCGTCGAGCTGGTAGCGCAGCGGCTTGGGGTCGTGGTCGTTGACGATGGTGAAGCGGCCGCCGATGGGCAGCGCGTCGAACCGCGCGAAGATCACCTGATGGCGCTGGGCTGGCGGCATCGTGCGCACATCGAGCGGGTCGGCGGTAAGCTCAGCGGGCGTCTCGGCCTCGGCCTCCTCGTGCAGCGCGGCCAGCAGCGCCTGCTGGTCGCCCGCCGAGATGACTTCCTCGATCAGCGGCAGATAGACGCGCTCTTCCTTCGCCAGATGCACATGGAAGAGGCCCTGCATCTGGATCATCAGGCGGCGCAGGCTCCGCTCCAGCTCCGCGCGCTGGGCGCCAGAGGAGGAGCGCAGGCTCTGCGCCACTTCGGTGATCTGGCGCACATAGTCACCCAGGAACTCGTGGTCAACGCTCATCGACGCGGTCGGGCGACCATGCTGCCGCAGCACGGGGTCGAGCGCGGGATACAGCGCCCGCTCCTCGCCCTTGGCATGGGGCATCAGCTCGCCAGACAGGAAGCTGGTCATGTCATCGAGCAGGGTAATCAGTGAGGCGGCGTCGAGGTCGCCCAGCCCGGACTCCACATCGGCGGTGTAGCGGTCGAGGGATTCGACGAGGGCGGCGTGGTGCGTGCGAATCGCACCAGTCAGTTGTTGCGGTGTTGTGGCGCTCATGGGAATCTCTGGCTCCGAATCGGTTGCGTCCGCGCACAGCGGGCGACATCATCTACCCATCCATCGGGATCGCGACCGCGCGGCGCCGCGTCAGCCTGACCCACACCCGCAGTATGCCGTGCGCGAGCCGCCCTCCGCAGCGACTTTTGTCATACCACGATGCGGTAGGATATAGATGGACCCATGCGGGTCGACGCCCGCCCGCATGGGCATCGTGGCGCGACGGGCGCCCTGTGAGGATGAATCACAATGGCCTGGCCGCTTCCCAAGACCTTTCAGCGCGTCATGCGCGGCGCGCCGACGCCACGCTCGCCCCTCCCGCAGCAGCCTTTTCGCGTGGTGACGCCGATGGCTCGCACGGCGTTGCTGCTGGGCGCGGCGGGCGGATTCGCGCTGGCGAGCGTGCTAAGCGTCACGTTGGCGGCGCATATCACGCTCGGCCCCTGGTGGGCGGCGACGGCGCAGGCGCACGGGCGGCTCCAGGTCTTTGGCTGGGTGGGGCTGTTCGTCTTCAGCGTCGCCTTCCACTTCCTGCCGCGTCTGCGCGGGGCGGGGCTGCGCTGGCCTGGCCTCGCGCCGTGGGTGCTGGGCGCGATGGCGGGCGGACTGGTCCTGTGCGCGATCAGCCAGCCGCTGCTCGCGGTCACGCCGGGCGCATGGCTCTGGCAGGCGGCGCTCATCCTCAGCGGCCTGCTCGAACTGGCGGGTATCGGCCTCGCGCTGGCCGTCCTGCTCGGCACGTTCACACAGCCCGGCGCGCCACCCCTGCGCAAGCGCCCCGCGCTGTGGGGCGTGCTGCCGTTCCTGGGCTGTGTTGGGGCGTCGCTGGCGCTTTCGGCGCTCGTCAACCTCATCAACGTCATCCAGGCGGCGGGCGGCGTGGGCATTGTCTCCGCCGCGACCGACGACATCAGCGTGACGCTCGGGCTGCTG
>DASVWQ010000070.1:0-3854 GCA_036393135.1 Ktedonobacterales bacterium | reverse complement strand
GCGTCCAGCCGGAGCCACCCGTCTTCGCCGTCGGCCCGGCCCAGCGTATCTCCGCCCAGCGCACGCCGCCACTCGTCGCATAGCGTGTGACCTGGACGGGATAGCCTGGCTCCAGGGTGGCGATGGTCGCTGAGCCGCCGGGCGCGGTGGTGATGTGGAGGGTTGCGTTCGCCACCATTGCGATGGGTCTGGCGAGTGGCGCGTCATAGGTGAGCGACCACGGCGGCGCGGCGAGTTGCAAGCCAGTGGTCGGCAGGCGCCAGAAGCCGAGCGCCTCGCCGCCCAGCGCGGTTGGCAGCGCGCCCACCAGGCAAAAGAGGATGAACAGCGCCAGGGTGACGGTCAGCCCGTTCGGCCCACTCGTGGGCGTCGCGGCCTTTGCCCCAGCCTGCGCCGCGCGTGGCGGGCTGTCCTTCACCCTGGCCTTCGCGCCCGGCTTCGCCGCGGCCGCCTTACGTGGCTGCGCCATCGTATCGCTACCCCCCACTCACTGCCCGCTCACGACGCTGGATACCCGCGCGAGCCGAGCGGCCCGTTCCCTGATGGTACGCGGCGGGACTGGCTTCGGTTGTCTGCCCGCCGCGGATGTCAGGCGGCCTGTGTGACATTGTAACATGGCCGCGCGACCGCCCCCACGCGAGGCGGTCCCACGCGCGCGTCACGCCGCCGTCTCGCGCGACCAGATCGCAGACTGCGCGCCGGTGGAGATGGGATAGAGCGTGACCTCGCCGCTGGCGTAGTCGATGGTGATGGCGCCAATGCGACTGAAGACATCCGAGCCGAGCAGCCCATCCACCTGCGCCGAGCGCTTGAGGTCAAAGAGCGACGCGCTGGTGATGGTCATGCTGGGCAGCGCGGCCTTGCCCAGCGACCATTGCGAGATGCTGATCGGCGTGACCTGCTCCACACCGCCGACGCCCGTGATATTCTCGTCGGGGCCATTCGATTTGAGGCCCAGGCGGTTAGCGAGCGAGAGATCGATGAGCGTGAGGCTGGCGCCGGTGTCCACCGCCATCGGGTAGGGGCCTTTGCCATGGATCGTCACCTGCACGATCACCAGGGTCGCGCCCTGGGCGCCGTGACGTATCTCGGCTGGCACCGTGATGCCATGCGCGGGGGTCTCGGCGAGGGTTACGGGACGAAGCAAAGATATCGAGCAGCCCGCGAGCGTGAAGCAGAACAGGCTCAACGCGCAGATACTTGTCAGTAACCATGCTCGCGCGTGCGCTAAGGACTTCATCATGCTGGACTCCTTTTATGGACTCCCTGGAAGACTGGCGCGCTGGCGTAGCGTTTGCGTGGGCATGCGTCTCAGGCGCCCTGGAAGCGGGCGTCCCCGGACCTATCGGCGCTCGCTCCAGACAGTCTGAAGCTGATAGCGTACAATGAGTGAACGCACGCCTACGGTTATACGACATTCCGCGCCCAGAGGCGGGGCAATAGACCCATCGGTTTGACGGATTTAGGGAGGAAGCAGATCGGTGACAGACGAGACACCATCTACGCCCCAGCCAGGGCAAGAGAGTCAGCCTGATCGTTCAGCCGCAGGGACGCGCTTCGATGCATCTGGCGCGCCTCAGCCGGTAGCGGCCAGCGCTGCGCCCCAGCGCGCCAGCTATGTCACCGCGCCGCTCGCGATGAGCGCGCCCGCTGAGGCCACGCTCGCTGAAACCGCCGATGTCGCAGCGGAGTCGGCGCCCGCCGAGCCAGCGCCCGCCGAGGCGGCTGCTGCGCCAACCTGGGCCGCTGACGCCACAGAGGAGCCAACGCCCGCCGAGCCTGTGGAATCCGCTGGCGCGCCTGTTCTGCCGGAGTCACCGACCGCCGAAGACGCTACGCTGACCGAGACGGAGACGTGGCCGGAGTCGGAGGATGGCGGCGCGCCGCAGATCTGGCCAGAGCCGGAAGCAGCGTCCACTGAGCCGGCGCCCGTCGCCGAGACTCTCGCTGAGGCTCCCGCGCAGCCCGCCGAGGCGCAGCCCGCCGCCGAGTCAGCGCCCACCATGCCCACGCGCGACCCGGAGTTCGCGCGCTACTACGCCGTCCGCACGCACATCGGGCCAATCGCCTTCGCGCCCGATCTCAGCCAGGTCGCCTACATCACCAACACCTCTGGCCAGTTCAATATCTGGCGGCAGGGGATCGGCGGCGGCTGGCCCTCGCAGGTGACGACCTTCGAGGATGAGTCGACACGCTCGCTGATCTGGACGCCCGATGGCGAGATCATCGGCGCGGCGGACCACGCGGGTGGCGAGCAATACGACCTCTTCGCGATTCCAGCGGCGGGCGGCGCGGTGCGCTATCTGACGCGCCAGCCCGACGCGCAGTTCGAGCTGTCGGAGGAGGGTCTCTCGCCCGATGGCCGCTATCTGGTCTATTCCGGCAATGACCGCACGCCGACCGATGGCGATGTGCTGATCCGCGATCTGGCGACGGGCGAAACGCGCCGCGCGCTGGCGAACGGCCACTACAACGTGGCCGTCAACTGGTCGCCCGATGGCCGCTATGTGGCGGTCATGGACATCCGCAGCAACACCGATATGCGGCTCTGGCTGCTAGAGGCCGCGACGGGCGAGGCGCGCGAGCTGCTGCCGCACGACGATGAGTGCTACCTGGCGCCGGGGCCGTGGCTGCCCGACAGCTCTGGCCTCTACCTCATCACCGACCGAGGCTGCGAGTTCAAGGGCATCGCCCGCTACACGCTGGCCAACGACACGATGGAGTGGGTGCTGAAACCCGATTGGGACGTGGAGCAGGTGGTCCTCAGCGCCGATGGTCGCCGCCTGCTCTGGACGTTGAACGAGAGCGGTCGCAGCCAGCTTCACCTGCGCGACAACGAGCAGGCGTCGCTGCGGGTATCGGGGCTGCCGATTGGCGTGATCGAGTACATGAAGCTCTCGCCCGATGGCCAGACGCTCGCCCTGCGCATCAACTCGGCGACAGCCCCCGCAGAGGTCTACATCCTGACGCTGGGCGCCGTAGGCGTGGTCAGCACGCCGCACCTGCGCCGCCTGACCTTTGGCATGCTCGGTGGCCTGACTCCGGTGGACCTGACCGCGCCGGAACTGGTGCGCTACCATACCTTCGACGGACGCGAGATTCCGGCCTGGCTCTATCGTCCGCGCGGGGCCAGCGAGACGAACCCCGCGCCGCTGGTGCTCTCGATCCACGGCGGGCCAGAGGCGCAGGAGCGGGTGGAGTACCACGCGCTCTATCAGGTGTTGCTCTCGCGCGGCATTGGCGTGCTGGCGCCCAATATCCGGGGCAGCACGGGCTATGGCAAGGCCTACCAGAAGCTGATCCATCGCGACTGGGGCGGCGCCGAGCTGAAGGACATCCAGGCGGCGGCGGAGTATGCCCGCTCGCTCTCCTGGGTCAACCCGCGCAAGCTGGGCGTGTATGGCGGCAGCTTCGGCGGCTTTGCGACACTCTCGGCGGTGACGCGCCTGCCGGACTACTGGGCGGCTGCGGTGGACATCGTGGGGCCGAGCAACCTGCTGACCTTCGTGCGCAGTGTGCCGCCGACCTGGCGCCGGATGATGGCGGCGTGGGTGGGCGACCCCGAAGCGGACGCCGACCTGCTGCGCGAGCGCTCGCCGATCTCGTATGTGGAGCAGACGCGAGCGCCGCTGCTGGTCTTGCAGGGGGCGAACGACCCGCGTGTGGCGCAGGCGGAGTCCGATCAGATGGTGGAGCGGCTGCGCGGGCTGGGACGCGAGGTGGAGTACGTCGTCTTCGAGGACGAGGGCCACGGCTTCACCAAGCGGGCGAACCTGCTGCGGGCCTACGCGCTGACGGTAGATTTCCTGGAGCGGCGCCTGAAATAGCTCGCCAACCTGGCTTGACATCGCGGG
>DASVWQ010000069.1:0-4412 GCA_036393135.1 Ktedonobacterales bacterium | reverse complement strand
CCTCATCATCGTCGGCGCGGGCCACATCTCCATCCCGCTGACCCGGCTGGCGAAAGTGCTGGGCTATCAGGTGACGGTGGTGGACCCGCGCGAGGCGTTCAATACCCGCGAGCGTCTGCCCGAAGCTGACGCGCTGCTGCTGGACTGGCCCGACGAGGCGCTGGAACGCCTGCCAATCAACGCGGCGACAGCGGTGACAGTGCTGACCCACGACGGCAAGTTCGATGTGCCAGCGCTGCGGGTGGCGCTGCGGCGCGGCGCGGGCTATGTGGGGATGGTAGGCAGCAAGGGGACGCGCGCGACTCGCGACACCGCCCTGCGCGAGGAGGGCGTGAGCGATGAACTGATCGCGCGCATCCACGGCCCCATCGGACTCGACCTCGGCGCCCGCACGCCTGACGAGATCGCGCTGGCGATTCTGGCGCAGATCGTCGCCGCCTCGCACGGGAAAGCCTAGCCAGTGACGGGAAACCGCCGGACCACAGCGAGTTCTGCGCGGAATCCAGCGGGCCAGGTGGTGGTTACGACGTTCAGGCTGCCGTCGCAGAGAAGCAATCGTGGCCTGGCTGCTATCGTCCACCCGCTGCATGGAGCAGTGTTGTCAGAATCTCGCGAATATGGGTGGCTGGTATTTCATGTCGCTCTTCGGGATAGTAGGTCGCCTGGCAGTCGGGGATACTCGCGGCGAGATAGTTCCCCCACGCCAGGGGAGCTAGCGCATCCGACGTCCCATGCCACAGGCGCGCTGGAGCGGTGATGCCATTCAGCGGGAAGCCCCAGGAATGGGCATTCAACCAGATGTCACGCGCGTAGCCACGCCCTCCCTGGCGGAAGGGCTCTGTGACGATCTCACTGTCCACGGGCGCCAGGCTGGTTACTGGCGCTTCCGGCCTGTGTCTGTTCTTCTGCCAGATCAATGCCTCTTCATTTCTCCGCGTGTACGAGTTGGCTAACATGGCAGGCTCGTGGCGCGCTGCGTATGCCCACGCCGATGACACCAGTCTGAGAATGGCCATCGGACTGTAGCGCGCCACTTGCCAGGAAACGTATGTGTGCGCCCATGTGTGATGAGGTTTGACGCCCTCTGGCGGAGCGGCGCTGGAGGCCAGCCCGAGCGCCGCCACCCGCGCGGGAAGACGATAGGCGCAGGCAGCGGCATAGGCGCCGCCGCCTGAGATACCGAGGACGGCAAAGCGCGCGATGCCCAGATGGTCAGCCAGCGCGACGACATCATCTGGCCAGTCGAGGATCGTTCGGTGAGGCTGGTAAGTGGAGAGGCCATAGCCGGGACGTTCGGGCGCGATGAGGCGAATGCTCAGTTCCTTGAGCAACGGCTTGTCTGTAACCATATCGAGCCGTGACCCCGGTATACCGTGGAAGAAGAAGATCGGCGCGCCGTCGGGGTCGCCGAAATCGAGATAGCCCAGCGTGCGTCCATCGGGCAGGCGCAACCGCTGGTCGGAGATGTCGCGCCGCAAGCGGAGTATGAGCTTCTCGTGGGCAGCACGAATGCGCTCATCGCCAGGCGAGCGCTTCAGCGCCTCGTCGATACTGTCCAGCGCTTCGTCGAACCGTCCGAGGAGTTGGAGGGTGACGCTCTTCCCGTACCAGGCGTCCGTGTCATCTGGCGAAAGCTCGATCACCCGCTCGTAAGCGGCCAGCGCGTCGTCATGGCGTGTCAGGTTGTAAAGCGCCACCGCGCGGTTTCTGTGCGCCTGTACCACATCCGGCAGGATATTCGCCGCACGTTCATAGGCGACCAGCCCCTCTGCGTACCGTTTCTGTTCTAGAAGCGCCCAACCCCGACTGCACCAGGCCCAATAGCCATTGGGTTTCTGGGCCAGCGCCAGGTCAGCTTCCGCAATCGATTCGTCCAGCCGCCTCAGTCGGTCAAGCGACCGGGCGCGTGCGAGGCGCACACTATACTCATCATAGCCAAGTGTCAGCGCCTGGTCGAACGCGGCCAACGCCTCATCCTGGCGGCCCAGGTCCGCAAGCGTCAAGCCTTTCCAGTACCAGGCGTCCGCATTGTCAGGTGTGATGCTCAGCGTATGGTCGAAGGCGACGAGGGCCTCGTCTTGGCGCCCGAGCAGCCGCAGTGTCCGGCCTTTCCAGTACCACCAATCAGCGTTATCATGTAGGAGTGCGATAATCTGGTCATATCCAGCCAGCGCTTCGTCATAGCGCTGAAGCCGAAAAAGCGATGCGGTATGGGCTCCCAGGGAGGCGACGTTCTCTGGAGCGAGTGACAGCGCCTGGCTGAACGCGGCGAAGGCGTCCTGCTCGCGCCCCAGGCGCCGTAGTGTCTGTCCTTTCCAATACCATCGGAACCACCGGTCATCATCATCATCATCTGGCGTCAGTTCCAGCGCCTGCTCGTACCCAGAGAGGGCTTCGTTGTAGCGCCCAAGAGCGTACAGCGCCCTCGCGCGGCTGGTGATTGCCTGGACATCGCCAGCATCCAGCGCAATCGCGTGAGCATACGCCTCGACCGCTTGTTCATACTGACCCAGCGCACGGTACAGATCACCCTTTAGCGCCCATACAGGCAAGTCGCGGGCTATTTCAGGGTTCAATTCCAGTCCGTGATCGAGCGATTGCAGCGCATCCGCCCAGCGATCGAGGCTGTCCAGCGCGCGCCCACGGTCTATCCACCATTGGGTATAGGCGGTAGGTTCGAGTTCCAGGGCGCGGTCGTAGGCCGCCAGCGCCTGCTCGAAACGGTCGAGGTTGTAAAGCGCATTGCCCTTGTTATGCCAGGTGATGTCATCGCTGGGGTCGAGAGCGATGGCGCGCTCGTAGGCCACCAGCGCCTCTTCATGGCGCTCCAATTCAGCAAGCGCATAGCCCTTGCGCTGCAACGCTGCGACACTGTCAGGGTCAAGTTCCAGCGCCCGATTGGTCGCATCGAGCGCTTCATCCCAGCGCTCAAGCGCGCAGAGCGCGTCGACGCGATCTAACCAACATGAGGCGTTGGTGGAGTCGCAGGCTAGCGATTGATCGTATGCGGCGAGCGCTTCCTCATACCGCTCCAGGGCATAGAGTGTAGAAGCTTTGTTGTCCCATCCTTCAGCATAGCCTGGGTCAAGTTCCAGCGCCTGGTCGTAGGCCGCCAGCGCCTCGTCGTACCGCTTCATCTTAACGAGGACGAGACCCGTATTGCTCCATGCGCTAGCTCTTACCTCATTCGCATCGCGCCCGCGGCACGTGAGCGCATGCTCGTAGGCGTCGAGCGCTTCTTCATAGCGCTCCAACTCGAAGCATGCGAACCCCTTGTTTCCCCAGGCGTAGGCTTCATTGGGATCTAGTTCCAGCGCGCGACAAAACGCGTCGAGCGCCTCCTCATAGCGCTTCAAATTGGTGAGAGCTATGCCCTTGTTGGTCCAGGGACGAGCGTCGCTGGGATCGAGCGCAGTGGCGCGGTCGCAGGCTACGAGCGCCTCGTCGCACCGCTCCAAATCGACGAGTGTGGCGCTTTTATTACTCCAGACAACGGCATAGTTGGGGTCAATCTCCAGCGCGCGATCACAGGCGGTTAGCGCCTCTTCGTAGCGCTTCAGTTGGGCCAGCGCGATGCCTTTTCCTCTCCAGGCGTCACGCTGATCATCTGATGATGCGCTCTCTCTCAACATTCGCTCATAGAGCGCCAGCGCCTCCGCATTGCGATCCTCGTCCAAGAGCGCGCGACCCTGTGCCCGCCAGTCTTGCGCGTCGCTTAGCTCATCCGATTCCATCCTGCCCGCCTCATCTTCCTCGCTCGCGCATCTGTCAGGTCAGCCTGGTTACTTCGCGCCACTTCATTAAGCGCATCGTGCGTGAAAGCTGGCAATCCGTCAAGCTATCTGCGAGCCTCCATCTCATCGAACACCGGACGGTCGAGTTGACTGGTCCATAACGCCTTTTCGCTTGAGGTGTCGTGACCTGACAGGCTGAGTCAGAGCGTCCGCGTTTGGGGTACACTACGGGCTGACGCAACGCGGCGTAGCGTCCGAAAGGAGACACATAGCGCATGGCGACGACTGCTCAGGAGGTCTCGGCCCGCATGGCGACCCCCTTCACCAATGAACCGCTGACGGACTTTACGAAAGAAGAGAATATCCGCGCGCAGGAGGCGGCTCTCCAGAAGGTCGCGGCCAGCTTTGGCAAAACCTACCCGCTGATCATCGCGGGCGAGCGACGGATGACCGACGCGACCTTCGCCTCCACCAATCCGGCGAACCCCAGCCAGACGCTGGCGATTTTCGCCAAGGCGGGCGTCGCGGAGGCCAACGAGGCGGTGGAGGCGGCGCACAAGCGTTTCCAGACGTGGCAATACACGCCCGCTGAGGAGCGCGCTGGTTATCTCTTCGCCGCCGCGCAGAAGATGCGGGAGCGCCGCTTCGAGTTCAACGCCATCGAGACGTATGAGGTAG
>DASVWQ010000068.1:0-2251 GCA_036393135.1 Ktedonobacterales bacterium | reverse complement strand
TCATTCTGCGCGAACTTGCGCGCCAACGCCTGTATCTCGCGTTGCTCATCGTCGAGCTGAAAGAACATCGCCGTTCTCCTTCTCACCAGACGCGCCCATGCGCGGCGCCAGAATAACCCGCATCCAGTATATCGCGTCTATCGCGCGCGGTTGTGTCGCATACGACACACAAATCTCCCCTGCCATCAGGTGAAGAGGGGGGATTGCCTTCGCGTCACGCGCGCCAATGCGGCGGACGCTACTCCGCCGGAGGCTCTGGCGCGACGAGCCGCCGTTAACCTTGTGCGGGTTTCTGAGGGCCACGCGCGAGCGCAAGGACGACCGCCGCTACGAGAATGAGCGCGCCCCCCACAAGCTGGATCGGCGCCAGGGGGTCCGCGAGCGCCAGCATGGCGAGCAGCACTGTGACGACCGGCTCTAGCGTGGAGAACGTCGCGGCGGCTGTTGGCCCGACACGAGCCAGCCCCGCGAAGAAGGTCACAATCGGCAGCACGGTCGAGATGACGGCGATGGCGGCAACGGCGACCCACCCAGCGGATGAGGCGGGAAACGTCGGACCACGCCATGCCACCGCGCTCCCGAAGACGATCGCCGCCGCGACGATGATAACCGTCGAAGAAGAGAGGGCGCCTGCCCGTGGCGTGATGCGGCTGCCCACCATGATGTACACCGCATAGATGATAGCCGCGGCCAGCGCGAAGACGATGCCCAACGGCTGGGTCCGCGCGGTTGCGATGGCTGGGCCAAGGGTGAGGGCCGTCCCTGCCAGAGCGACGGCTACGACCGTGACTGTCAGCGCACTGAGGCGCTCGCGCAGGAACAACGCCGCCAGGATCGTCACCATCGCGGGATAGGTATACAGGATGAGAGCGACCAGCCCCGGCGAAGCAAGGCTTACGGCTGTGAAGTAGGAGAAGGACTGCCCGACGTAGCCGAGTCCGCCCATGAGGATCAGCCCGACAAGGGTCCGGCCACGCGGAAAGGGAGCGCGCCGAAACGCCATGAGGGCGAGCATGATCGGCGCCGCAAGCGCAAAGCGCAGCATCAGGACGGTCAGGGGGGTGGCTCCGTCCGCATAGCTCAACCGCGCGAAGATGCCCAGCGTCCCAAACGCGGCAGCCGAGATGATGATGAGCGCCACGCCGATCCAGCGGTCAGACTCGGGCCGCCCCGTCTGTCGCACGTTGCCGGTCCCCTCTGCCTGCCCGATGATGATACCGTGGCGTGATGATAGCGTCGCGTGCGGAACGACGCTCCGGGACGGACGGGCTGCCCTCGCTGGTCGCACAGCGCAGGAACTCGTTCCAGTGTTTCTGGCTGGCCATATTCACCCAGCGCATCCGCCGCATCAGACGCCATGCCGCTAGCATAGCAATCGCAGGCAGGGGCCGAGTGGCCTCGCCCACGATTACTGCGGTCAAGACATTACACGTGGCGAATGCTACTCCGCCGGGGTCTCTGGGGTCACGACGTGGAGCGGGACGCCGTGGGTCTTGGGTGAGGCGCTCGCGGCGGCCATCGCCTCCGCCGTCTTCGCCGGGATGCCTTCTTTGCGTGTGCGTCCCGCGCTGACCGGGCCAAAATGGTCCTCGCCAGAGTAGACCAGTCGCGCCTCATGCTCCGGCAGGATTGCCGCGACCTCGCGCAGCACCGCCTCCAGGAACTGGTCTTCCGGCACTGTCTTGAAGTATTTGCCCTTCTTGTAGATGACGCCCTTGCCGCGCCCACCGGAGAGGCCGATGTCGGCGTCGGCGCTCTCGCCGGGGCCATTCACCACGCAGCCCATCACGGCCACCTGAATTGGCGTCTGCACCTTGGTCAGCCGCCGCTCGACCTCGTTGGCGATAGTCATCACGTCGATCTCGACCCGTCCGCATGAGGGGCACGAAACGAAGGTGACGCCGCGCTGGCGCAGGTCGAGCGAGCGCAGGATCTCGTAGGCGACGGGAATCTCTTCTTCCGGCTCAGCCGTCAGCGAGACACGGATGGTATCGCCGATGCCATCGGCCAGCAGCAGCGCGAAGCCGATGCTGGATTTGACAGCGCCCGTCACCAGCGTCCCCGCCTCGGTGATGCCCAGGTGCAGCGGCACGTCGCTCGCGGCGGCAAACTTGCGATAGGCGTCCACGGCGGTCAGCACATTGGAACTCTTGAGCGAGACTTTGTAGTTGGTGTAGCCCAGGTCATCAGCCCAGCCGCAATACTCCAGCGCCTTCGCCACCATCCGCTCCGTCAGCGCCTCGCGCTCCAG
>DASVWQ010000067.1:0-14786 GCA_036393135.1 Ktedonobacterales bacterium | reverse complement strand
GGTAGCGCGCCGAGAGCAGCAGGAACTGCGACCACCCCCGCCCGCGCCGGGCCGTCGCGCGCTGCTGGGTGGGAGCCGCCGCTGTGGTAGCATGCGCACCGTTGTGCGCCTCGCGGGTGGGCGCGACGACGTAGCGCTGGTACTCTTGTGAGGCGCGGAAACGAGCCTGCGCGTCGGCGGGAATCTCCGGCGCGTCATCGGTCGCTTCGAGGCTGCTATAGATCTCGGCGAAGTCAGACTTGCCGAAGTAGGCCTTCGCCTCCTCCGGTGGCCCGAAGTAAGCCAGGCGACCGCCCGCGCAGAGGAAACACACATAATCACAGGAATTGATGTTGGTGGTGGCGTGCGTCACCAGCACGATGGTATGGCCGCGATCAGCTAGCCGACGCAGCAGGAACATCATTTTGCGATCGAGGCCCGGATCGAGTCCCGATGTCGGCTCATCGAGAAAGAAGATGCTGGGGTTCGCCAGCAATTCCAGCGCGATGGACACCCGCTTGCGCTGCCCGCCAGAGAGGTCGCGGACCATCAGCGTGCGGCGGTGGGTCAGCTCCACCTCGTCCAGCACCTCGTTGATGCGCTGCTGGATCTGCTCGTCGGTGAAGTCGCTGGGCAGGCGTATCTTCGCCGCGTAGTAGAGCGCCCGCTCCACCGTCAGATCGCGGTGTACGATGTCGTCCTGTGGCACATAGCCGATCTGGGAGCTATACATCGCGATGTTGTGGTAGTAGTCGCGGCCATTGTAGAGGACGCTGCCCGCCTGCGCCGGTCGCAGCCCGTTGAGCGCGTCGAGCAGCGTAGACTTGCCCGCGCCGGAGCCGCCGACCAGCGCGACAAAGCTGCGCGGCGGAATCGAAACGCTGATGTCATCCAGCAGCGTGACATTGTTGGTTCCGACGCGCTTGAGGCCCACCCCGTCGATGCGGATGAAGCTGCTCTCGTCGTACTGCTTGAGCTGATTGCCCTCGTACACGAACCGATACGGGCCGATACGAATCTCGTCGCCGGTCTTGAGCGTCTGGCTGGCGACAATCTCACCATTCACATAGACGTGGTTCGTGCTGTTCATGTCAGTGATGCGATAGGTCGCGCCCTCGCGTGCGAGCGTGGCGTGGTGGCCGGAGACCTGCGGATGGGCGAGCGTGATGGTGTTATCGGTCTTGCGCCCGATGGTGATCTCAGCGGCGCCCAGCCGGATTGGCTCGATGGCCGGCGCCGCGACCTGCGCGGAGTCCGTGCCGTCGTGGTAGGTCAGCGTGACCAGCGTGCCGTTCTCGTCGCCAATGCGGAAGATGTCGCCCTTGGTCAGCGGCTTCCTGAACTGCTCGTCGCCGCGAATCTTGCGGCCCTGGTAGAGCAGGCCATTGAGGGTGCTCGCGCGGTCGGGGTGTGGATGGATCAGCACGTACTCGTCACCCTCGCGCACGATCTGGAGGTGCCGCCCTGAGATGATGCGGTCGTTGATGACGAGGTCGTTGGCGGCGTCGCGGCCGATGTTGATGACGGGGCTGGCCAGCTCGAAGACCTGCTTGCCATCGCGCGTGTTGCTGGTCACTTCGAGTGAGGGCAGGCTGATTTCGTCGAGGCGCGCGACCTGTGTGGCGTCCACCCGGCTCGGCTGCGGCGCGACCTCGGCGGTCTGAGTGGGCAGCGCGGGCGGGGCCGTCACCAGCGCCGCCCGCTTGCGCTCCTCGTCGGGCGAGAGGTCGGGCGAGAGATCGGCGTAGGCGACCGTGGGGGCGGTGGAGAAGGCGGACTCCTCAGCGGCGTCTTCGGCGGCGGCGGACGCGCGTACGGTGAACGAGGTGGCCTCACCCAGGCGCACGGTGGCGCCCGGCGCCAGCGCCGCGTTCGTGACGCTTTCGCCATCGACCTGGATGGTGTTGCCTTGCGAGATATTCTTGACCCGCCAGCCGTTGTCAGCCCAGTAAAGGCGGAGGTGGCGACGAGAGACGCGGCGGTCGGCGCTGATAACGACATCATTTTCCAGGCCCCGACCCATGGTGATGTCAGTCTTTTCGATCAACAAGGTCTTGCCAGCCAGTGGGCCGGTGAGAAAGGCAAGGGAAACCGCGTGTGGAGTTGCTGTGTCGGGCATGCGCGTGTCCTCCAGGATGAGGGCGAACACCTAGTGGAAGGTGATGGGGTGGCGCGCCGGAACAGTATGCGCCCGCAGTATAGCGTGTAAGCGACTGGTCTGGCTATAGCTCTGCCGTGGAGTTCGGGCGCCCCGGAGCCGGAGAGGCGGCGGGTGAGCCTGGGGATGGCTTTACGTCGCGCGCTGGCGCTGTGTATACTATGGCCGCTGATGGGTGATTTCAACCGTGGCCACGCTGCGTCGCGCTCGACTATTCCTCGTCAGGTTGAAGTGGGAGGGTGGCTGGTAGCTGTTGAGTGGTCTGCATTTCTGTGCGCACGCCCCCTGTATGAGCGCCTATCCCTGGCCACATCACCCAGCAGACCCGCAAGCATGCCCGCAATCAAGCGCATTTGGCCGTATTCCTGGTCGTCTATGTGTGTTGGGAGATAGCAAGGGCGAGATAGCGGGTGGCGCGCACGCGCCACGCCGCCTGCGCGCTGGAGGTTCGACGTGTCCGATCTAGTTGGCCAGACGCTGGGCGCCTACCGCATCGAGTCGCGGCTGGGCGTCGGTGGCATGGGCGAGGTATACCGCGCGGTCCACGAGCGGCTCAATCGCCCCGCTGCGATCAAGGTGCTGCACGCGAACCAGGCCGCCGATCCCACATTCCAGGCGCGCTTCCTGCGGGAGGCCCGCGCCGCCGCCGCGCTCTCACATCCGAACATCGTGGAGGTGTTCGACTTCGGCGACCAGGATGGTGTCAGCTTCCTGGTGATGGAGCTGGTTCCGGATGGTTCGCTGCGCACGCTGCTGCGACAGCGCTCAGCGGAGCAGGGCTGGTCGCTGGGGCTGGGCGTCGATCTGGTGCGGCAGGCCGCCGAGGGGCTGGCCTACGCGCACGCCCACGGCATGGTACACCGCGACATCAAGCCGGATAACCTCCTGCTCCAGCGCCTCGACGCCCAGGGAACCGGCGCGCTCGGCGAACGCTACCAGCTCAAGATCAGCGATTTCGGGCTGGCGCGGCTGGTGGAGGATGGCGGCGAGCTGACCGCGACCGGCATGGTGATGGGAACGCCCACCTACATGTCGCCAGAGCAGTGCCAGGGCGAGACGCTCGATGGTCGCAGCGACCTGTATTCGCTGGGCGTGGTGCTGTATGAGGTGGCGACCGGCGCGCCGCCCTTCCGCGTCAAGAGTCTGAGTGAGGCGGTCTTCAAGCACATCTCGACCCCACCGACGCCGCCGCAGATGATGCGCCCCGATCTCCCACTGGCGCTGGATGAGGTCATCATGCGCTGCCTCGAAAAGCGCCCGGATGACCGCTTCGAGACGGGGACTGAGCTGGCCGATGCGCTGGAGGACGCGCTGGGCGATACGGAGCTGCGGACGATCATTACCGTGCAGGGGGTTGTCACGCCGTCCACGCCGCCCACGCCCGCGCTGGTGAACTCCACCGCGCCGACCGTGGCGGACCCGACGCCAGAGCGCGCCGCCTCCGCGCCGCCCACAACGCCGCCCACAACGCCGCCCACAACGCCTGCGCCCGTGATCCCGGTGGCGAGCGGCGCCGCAGCGGCGAGCGATGACGCGACAGTGAGCGCCTCGGTCGCCCCGACACCCGCGCCCGCCGCGCCCGCAGCCGGGAGGCAGGCTCCCCAGTGGCCGAAATCCGGCGATGGCCAGAAGACGCCCAGCTGGCCGCCATCCAGCGTGGAAGATGTCAAGACGCTGCTCAGGCAGCCCAGGGCGCTGAGCATCGGCGGCGGCGTGGTCGCGCTGATCGTGCTGGTGATCTTCCTGGCGAATCTGGGCGGACACGGCGCGGCGTCGGTGAAACATTCCACGCCTACTGCGCGCGTGACCGTCTCGCCGACTGTCAGCCCGACGCCAGTGGAGACCATCGTGTTTCAGGACTCTCTGAATTCGCCCTCGCGCAAGTGGTTCCTTTCGGGCCACTCGTTCTACAGCGATGGAGGATATGAGATTACCGGGTCCTGGACCTCCTTCACGCCCGCCGCGAACCTGGGCAATGGGTCGATCTCGGCGCGCGTGCGCCAGTTGAGCGGCGCGAACGACCAGTTCTACGGCCTGATCTTCCGCGCGACGAATGACTCTGTGCCGTCGGGCTATTTCTTTGGCGTCACCCAGAACCAGCAGTGGACATTCGCCGCGCTGTCGCATGGGAACAGCACGGCGATTGTCGCGCCGACCACCAACACCGCCATCAACGCCGCCATGGGCGCCAGCAATACGCTGATGGTGCGGGCGACAGGCAGCCACTTTGTCTTCTACATCAACGGGAGGCAGGTGGGGCAGGCCGACGCCAGCGCGTATGCGTCGGGCCGCATTGGCCTCTCCAGTACGGATAGCTCGCTGCGCGTGGTCTTCAACGATTTCGTGGTGAAGGTTCCCGCATAGGCGCAAGGCCAATGGTGGGCGGAATCCATCAGCGGGATGTCAGGTCGAGTTGGTGAGGAGCGCCGCTGGCGCCTGTGACGCTTGCACGAGAGATCGAGAGCGCTGAGCAATGGAAGAAGGCCGGGAGATACGCCCGCTGACGGCGGAAGACGCGGACGCCTGGACGGCGATGCTTGGCAACGCCTATCCGGCCATGGATCTACACACGCGCGAGGCGCGTGAGGCTCAGGCGGAGCGTATTCGCCAGCGGCTCGGCGCGCCTACGACGCGCTGGTATGGACTGTTTCAGCATGCTATCCTACTCGGTGGCATGCGGCTCCATGACTTTCAGATGACCTGCTTCGAGACACCGCAGCTGGTGGGTGGCGTCGGCATGGTCGCGGTAGATCTGGCGCATAAGAAAGAACATGTGGCGCGCGATCTCATCGCCTTTTTCCTGCGCCACTATCGTGAGCGGGGCGCGCCGCTCGCGATTCTCTACCCGTTCCGCCCGGATTTCTATCATGCGATGGGGTTCGGCTATGGCCCGAAGTTGAACACCTATCACGTCGCACCAGCGGCGTTGCCAGCGCGCGGCGACCGCTCACGGGTTCGCTTCCTGAACGAGGAGGACCGCGCCGCTGTCGTGAGCCTCCATAATGCGATAGCAGCGCGCACGCATGGAATGGTGGCGCTCGCGCCCGACGCCGCGCCGTATTATCTCGCGCGACCCGAGTGGCGGCTGGTGGGCTGGCACGGTTCAGATGGCGCGCTGCGCGGCTACCTCGCGTTCGATTTCGCGGTTCCCAATCGTCACGAGAATTTCGTGTTGCAGGACATCATTGTCCAGGAACTGATCTATGCGGATAGCGAGGCGTTGCTCGGACTGCTGGCGTTTCTGCGGGCGCAGCGCGACCAGGCGCGCGCGATTGTCTTCAACACGCTCACCGACAGCTTTCACTACCTGCTCACCGACCCGCGCAATGGGTCGGAGCGACTCACACCACAGGTCTACCATGAGAGCAATACCCAGGGGGTAGGACTGATGTACCGCCTGCTGGATGTGCGGCGCTTCTTCGAGGCGCTGCCCAATCACCGTTTCGGCGCCGATTCACTCATCCTGGGTCTCACCTTGCGCGATACGTTCCTGCCAGAGCAGGATGGGCGGCTGGTGGTACGTTTCGAGCACGGCGTGGCGCGGCTGGAGCCAGACGATGCGCCTGCCGAGGTCGAGCTTCGAGTGGCGGTGACCGAAGCGTCGCCGCTCCTCATGGGCGCCGTTAGCCTCCGTAGCCTCTACGACCTCGGATTGGCCGACGTATCGGAAGAGCGCGAAACGCCGCGACTCGACGCGCTCTTCCGCACGGAGCGGCCACCCGTCTGCCTCACCCCATTCTGAAGTGATGGAAGCTGCGGCCTCGGCGAGAGAGACGCGCCGGAATCAGCGATATGGGCGGCCGGGCAGGCTGAAGTGGCGCCGTCGTCTTCGCTCCCCCAATTCGCCGCTCGCCCTGCCACTTGCCACGGGCGCACGTTACGACGCTAACTCCTGGCGGAGGGCGCGCACCTGCTGGGCGGAGAGCAGGTTCTGGGTGACGAGCAGCGTGGCGAGGTCGTGGTTGACGCCGCGCGCCGCCATCTCCTGCTTCTGCCGCCCCAGCGAGGAGATTTGCTGGGTGGTGAGCAGGCCACGGCTGACCAGCAGCGCGGCCAGCAACTGATCGGCGCTGAGAAACTTGAACATGATGGCCAGTTCGCCGAGTTTGCGCGGCTGGTTGACTCCGGCCAGCATCTCCTTGATGCCCCGCAGCGTCTCCAGCTTGTCGGGCGTCAGCAGCGACCCCTCGATGAGCACACTGCCCAGGGCGGTTTCGGTGGGGGTGAAGGTCTCCGACAGGTCAGGTGGCAGGTTGCCTTTTGGCTGCGAGGCGACGGGCGCGGCCAGCGCGGCGGTCGAGACGCTGAAGTCGCTGGGGCTGTCGTAGTCGTAGCTGAGGGGATCGCTCTGCGGGGCGACGTGGCCCAGTCCGCCGCTCTGCACGCGCGGCGCGTCCCATGGGCGCTCGCGCATGCCATAGTCGGGCTGAGAGCTGGCTCCGAGCGGCTGCGACGTGGCGGCCCAGGCGTCGGCGGCTGGCCCCTGCCAGGCGGGCGGCGACCATTCTGCGACGCGCGGCTGGAAAGCGTCCTCGGTTAGCGCGGTGGTTTCCATATCCGTATCGGTCTCAGGCGGTGTCCAGGCGTCCTGGAAGACAGGCGCTTGCGATGACGCCGGGCGATGGGTGATGGCCATCTGGCTTGGGGAAGCGAAGGGCGATCGCGCGCCCGGCTCTGAGCCGAAGCTGACCGGGCCTGGCTGCGGCGTTTGCCAGTTCATGAAGTCTGGCGTGTCGGCCAGATAGCCGCCCGACCCCATGCCCCACGGCGGCGCCGATGGCTCGCTCTGGGGCATCGGCGAGAACGGGTTGCCGTTGTGGGAGGTTTGAGCGAAGGGCGACGATGGCGGCGCTGGTGATGTCAGCCCATGCGAGAACGGATTGCTGTCGTAGGGCTGGGCGAAGGGCGAGGGCGCGCTGCCGACGCCGAAAGGATTGACGCTCGCGGGGGCGGCGAACGGGCTGCTGGCGAAGGGCGCAGGCGGAACGGGCGTGGGCTGACCATAGGGCAGCGGCGATGACCCAAACGCGCCTGGCGGGAACGGCGTCGTCGCCGCATGCGCCGCAAAACTGGAGGACTGGGCGGGAGCGAAGCCGCCGAACGGGGCGCCGCCGTAGCCATAGTCGCCCGCCATCTGGCCCATCATCTGGCGCTGGCTCGATGGCGCCGAGGGCGAGGAATACGGGCCGTAGGGCGGCGAGGCGATGCCCAGCGCGGCTCCCAGCGGCTGGATGGCGCCGTCTGGCGTGTAGCTCACCGAGAGCGACGGGGCTGGCCCATGCAGTGGCGCTCGCTGGCGCACGGCCTCGATGATGCGCTGGAACTCGTGCGCGCCATGCACCTCGACATCGGCGATGGCGCGGGAGGACGGCTCGAAATCGAGGTCGAAGTCATTGGCGGGAGCGATGTAGCGGAAGGTCAGCGCCTGCGTGACGCGCCCCTTGCGGTGGGAGTCGAGCGCGACCCAGAACTCGCGCCGCCCGGCGGCTGCGGATCCCAGGTCCACCAGCACCAGCGTCACCAGATTCTTGGCGAGGATGTCAAATAGCTCGACGGGGGTGCGCGCCGAACGCACATCGTAGCCAGCCATGCGCAGTTGCGAGAGCAGGGGGACCGCAATCGCATCGTCTCGCTCAAAGAGGGTGATTAACGGCGCTGTCGCGCTGGCATCCTGCTCCACTGACATCCCTCGCATGTAGGCCTGTGCCATGTGCCGCCTGGTCCTCCCGTTTGCGTGACGCTACCACGCGAGGCGCTACCCCGCGAGGCGCTTACGATGCAGAACGAACATGTGAACAGGCGGCTTTGTCCGCGTAGCGAGTATACCATAAAGTACTGTCTCCGTCATATATCCCTGACCTCTGGCGTCGCACGCCGCCCCACCAAATCGCCCACGCGCCAGGCGTGCGCGTCCGCGCGTATCCGAGCGTGGTCGCGTGTGAGCGCGTGAGCGCGCTTGACACGGTAGCTCGTGAGAGGCTACTATTCCATGCGCGTGATTCTGGAACCAGGTTCCTGTCAATGGAACAACCGCGCCTGCGCGAGGAGGCGCGAGGAAAGCGACCTGATCTACTATGTCAGCTATCGTGCCAGCGCGCCCGGCGCGCGGTTCCGCGAGTCGTCCACCACAGTTTCGCGCCGAGACACTGGCCACACATGGCATGGTGGCCGCGCCGCATGCGCTCGCCGCCCAGGCTGGGCTCGATCTGCTGAAGGCTGGAGGAAACGCCGTAGACGCGGCGATTGCCGCCAATGCGACACTGCAGGTCGTCTATCCGTTCGTGTGCGGGCTGGGGGGCGACCTGTTCGCGCTGGTCTGGGACGCGCCTTCGCGGACGCTTATCGGGCTGAATGCCAGCGGACGGTCGCCGCATGCGGCGACCATCGAGCGCTACCATGCGCTCGGCTACACCACCATGCCACGCCACGGCATCCACTCGATCACCGTGCCAGGCTGCGCGAGTGGCTGGGGTATGCTCGCCGAGCGATTTGGCAGGCTTGGACTGGACCGCGCGCTGCAACCTGCCATCAGCTACGCGCGCGACGGCTTCCCGGTCGGGCCGGGCCTCAGTCGGGCGCTCGCGCACATGGATCAGGCCGCATTCACGCATCGTTCGTTCCGCGACACCTATCTGCCGGATGGCCGCATCCCCGCCGCTGGCTCGCTCGCAACCGCGCCCGCGCTGGCGGACTCGCTCAGCGCCATCGCCGCCGATGGGGCCGCCGCGTTCTATGGCGGGCCGCTGGCGCAGCGCATCGCCGCGTTCTTTGCGCGTGAGGGGGGGCTGCTCACCGAAGACGATCTCGCCGCGCACCGGGCAGAGTGGGTGACGCCGCTTTCCGTGCCGTTCGCTGGCCTGGAGATTTGCGAGCTTCCGCCCAATACCCAAGGCGTGACCGCGCTCCAGATGCTTGGCCTGACAGATGGCCTGACCCTGGGCGATGATCCGCTGAGCGCGCTCACTGTGCATCTGGGGGTCGAAGCGAAGAAGCTCGCCTTCGCCGACCGCAACGCGCATGTGACAGACATCGAGCGCATGCGGTTGCGACCAGAAGAACTCATCTCACCCGCGTATCTCGCCAGCCGCCGCGCGCTGATTCCTGTGCAGCGCGCCAGCGCCAGCACGGCGAGCGCGGGCTACATGGGCGACACGATCTACCTGTGCGCCGCCGACGGCGATGGCTCGGCGATCTCATTGATCCAGAGCAACTATTCCGGTTTCGGCAGCGGCCTCGTCGTAGATGGCGCCGGCATCTCGCTGCAGAACCGCGGCGCCTACTTCTCGCTGGACCCCGCCGCCGCGAATGCGCTGGAGCCAGACAAGCGCACGCTGCACACCCTGATCCCCTCGATGGCGCTGCGCGCGGGACGCCCGGCCGTCGTGTTCGGCGCGATGGGCGGCGACGGCCAGCCGCAAACTCACTGGCAGATCTATACGGACCTGCTGCGCTACGACATGAACATCCAGGCGGCGATTGAGGCGCCACGCTGGGTACATGGGGCGGAAGAGGCCGGACAGACGGAAATCCTGCGCCTGGAGGAGCGCTTTCCCTCTGCCACGGTCGAGGCGCTGCGAGCGATGGGGCACGAGCTGGCGCTGGCGACAGCGCTCGATTCCGCGATGGGCCATGCCAATGGCATCGTCATTGACACAGAGGCCGGGGTGCTGCACGGCGGCTCCGATCCCCGCGCGGAGGGCGCCGCCGTCGGCTGGTAGGGGTTGCGCGTCCAGGCGCTCCGCCGGGATGGCCGCCTTGACGATCAGCCCCGCGCCCAGGTATGATCGCTTGCATAGCACAGAAATGGAACTGCGTTCCAATTTTGTGAGGTTGTGTATCCCTGGCGCCGTATAGACCAGAGAAGGGCGCGGAGCATGCCGCAGTCACGATCAACCGCACATCCAGACTCGCGCGCTGAGCGCGAGGCGTCTGATCCCGCTGAAGCGGTCCCCGCCATTGGCGGCGCGGCGCCGCAGGACGATCGGGATGGCGATACCCTGCGCGGGGTAGACCGGGCGCTTGGCGTGCTGCTGGCGTTCTCGCGTGAGGAGCCTTGGCTCGGCGTCACCGAGCTGAGCGAGCGGTTAGGGCTGACCAAGAGCGCCATCCACCGCATCTTGCGCTCGTTGATGGCGCACGGCATGGTGACGCAGGATCGTGAGACCCGCGCCTACTCGCTGGGCTTCCGTGTGCTGGCGCTGGCGGCTGGCGTGCCTGGAGAAGCCAGCCTGCGCCAGATTTGTCGGCCCCAAATGCAGTGGCTGCGCACGGCCTCTGACGAGACCATCGGGCTGTATGTCGTCGCGGGTGACGTGCGTATGTGCCTGGAGGAGCTGGAAAGCCCGCAGCCCTTGCGCATGGCAGCCGGCGTTGGCCGCTGTTTCCCGCTGGATGCGGGCGCGTCGAGCAAAGCGCTGCTCGTCGAAGGCTCAGCCAATCCCGATCTCTGGCGGCGCGCTACGGGGCGGGCCAGCGCGGAGGGGCGGGGGCGTCTCGAAGCCGACCTCGAGCGGCTGCGCGCGACTGGTTATACCGTCACGCGCGGCGAGACCGTCGCTGGCTCGGCGTCGATGGCGGCTCCCATCCGCGTCGGCGCGCGCAACGAAGTGGTAGCCGCGCTCAGTATCGCTGGCCCGGCTTCGCGCTTCGGTGATGCGCAGGTCGAACGGTATGCTCCGCTGCTGCTGGAAGCGGTGGGGCGCATCGCGCGCGATCTCAGCGCGCTGTATGGCGAATCAAGCGGCGCGGCAATGACGTCGCGCGGCGCTTCAGGACATAAATAGGCGCTATCAAGACGTATGAGCTGGTGAGCATCTGAGACGCGCGGCGCGGCGCGACAGGCTCTCCAGCCAGGCTCAGCGGTGGTTTCCAGGGCGACTCGCCCTCGAAATTATTGGTCGATTGTCCTCGTATTGGCGTTCCCCGTCGGCGCCAGGCCCGGTCGCGCGCTGTGACAGCGCGATGGGGCCAGCGGCCCTGACCGCGGAGCGCGGCGCTCGAGCCTGTCAATCTGTCAGTCCCGGGAGGGAAACCATGTCGCAGCAACGCGCACGACCCGCATTCCCCTTGTCGCGGTCGTCTGGCCGCACGGCGCCGTCGCTCTGGCGCAATTCGCTCCTCTCGCTCATCAGCATCGGCGTGCTGGCGCTCAGCCTGGCGGCGTGCGGTGGGCCCGCTGGGGGCGGTACTGGATCCATCAAAACGGGTGGCACGCTGAATATCGGGCTGGACTCCGACGCCGTGACACTGGACCCGCTCAAGTCAACTGCGCTGGTTGACCGGCAGGTCATGCTCAACATGTACGACACCCTCGTGCGGGTGGATACGCAGAACAGGATTCAGGCTGATCTGGCGACCTCATGGAGCTACCCCTCGCCCACGCAGATCGTCTTCACGCTGCGCTCTGATGTCAAGTTCGAGGACGGCTCCCCGTTCAACGCCGACGCGGTGGTGACGAACATCAACCGCATTCTGAACACGCCGACATCACCACGCCACAGCGAAATCTCGTCGGTTAGCTCGGTGAAGGCGGTGGACGCCACGCATGTGCAGTTCAATCTCACCAAGCCGTTTGCTCCGCTGCTCGCCGCGCTGACTGACCGTGCGGGCATGATGCTCTCACCCCAGGCCATCGCGTCGGGCAAAGACCTGGCCAGTGATCCCAAGAACGCGGGCAGCGGTCCCTTCGAGTTTTCCGAGTGGGTCAAGGGCGATCATCTGACCCTGGCGCGCAACCCGAACTACTGGGAGAAGTCGGCCAGCGGCGCGTCGCTGCCCTATCTCGACAAGCTCGTCTACCACCCCATCACGAACGAGAGCGTGATGTACACTAACCTGGAGACCAACACCATTCAGGTGGCGCAGGTGGTGGCCCCGACCGATGTCGCGGCGGCCAAGGCCAACCCCGCGCTGATCTACAAGCAGATCGCGGGACTGAGCTTCTTCGGCATCGAACTGAATACCCAGGCGGCGCCGTTCAACAATGTGCACGCGCGGCGAGCCGTCTCCTGGGGAGTCAACCGTCAGGAGATTGTCACCAGCAATCTGCATGGCGTGGGCGTCGCAGCGCAGGGGCCGATCTCGCCGACGAGCTGGGCGTATAGCAGCAGTATCGCGCCCTACAGCTACGACACCAGCAAGGCCAAGGCGGAGTTGCAGGCAGGTGGGATCAGTTCGCTGACCTTCACGCTGCTCATCTCCAGCGGCTCACCCGCCATCGCGCAGCAGGCGCAGTTCCTCCAGCAGGAATTGCAGGGAGCGGGCATCACGATGAACATCAAGCAGGAGACGTTCGCGTCGCTGCTTGCCGATTCGGCGGCCCATAACTTCCAGGCGGCCCTGCTCGGCTGGAGTGGTCGTCCCGATCCGGATGGCAACATGTATTCGTGGTTCCACACGGGCGGCGGCTTCAATGACATGCAGTACTCGAACCCGCAGGTAGACGCGGCGCTCGACTCGGCGCGCACCACGAACACGCAAAGTCAACGCGCGCAAGACTACCAGCAGGCTGAAACGCTGATGCTGCAGGATGCGCCTTACATCTTCCTGTATCATGGCGTCTCGATCCAGGCGACATCGAAGAACGTCCAGGGCTACACCTTGTTGCCGACGGGCATCATGGAGTTCGCTCAGGTGTCGCTCTCCTGATGGAGGTGACGGCTATGCGCAGTCTCCGCCACGTCGGAGGGGGGCTGCGCATAGCCGCCACCTGGATTGTCGGAAGCGCCGGGAACGCTATGAGGAGGTTTGACCGCGATGCTGACGTATCTGGTGCGGCGCGTGCTCCTGATGCTGCCGGTGGCGCTGCTGGTCAGCTTCGTCACGTTCATGCTCATCCACCTCGTTCCTGGCGATCCGGCGCGTGTGCTGCTCGGTGAGAGCGCGACCCCGCAAACCGTGGCCGCGCTCGACCACCAACTGGGACTCGATCAACCTCTGTGGACACAGTATGGGCTTTGGCTGGGTCAGGCGCTGCGCGGCAACCTGGGGCTATCCATCCAGTTGCAGCAGCCAGTGACCCAGGCGATCTTGCAGCGGCTGCCCGTCACGGCGGAACTGGGCATCATGTCGCTGATCGTCTCGGTCGCCCTGGCGATTCCGCTGGGGGTGATGGCCGCCGCACGCCGCAACACGCCATTCGACTGGCTCGTCAATGTGCTGAGCCTGACGGGCACGGCCATTCCCAATTTCGTGCTGGGGCTGCTGCTGATTCTGTTCCTGGCGGTCATACTGCGGCCATTTCCACCGGGCGGCTATGTGCCGTTCACACAGGACCCGCTGGGGAACCTGCGCGATCTGGCGCTGCCGGTCGTCACGCTGGCGGCGGGCGCGGTGGCCGGCAACATGCGACAGATACGCGCCAGCATGATCGAGGCGCTCAGCCAGGACTACGTGCGTACCGCCCGCGCCAAGGGCCTGAGCCGCAATCGGGTCTACTACATTCACGCGCTGCGCAACGCGATGCTGCCCATGCTCACGATTGTGGGCATCCAGGCGGGCGCGATTCTCAGTGGCGCGGTCGTCGTGGAGACCATCTTTCTGTGGCCCGGCGTCGGACAGCTTGCGATCCAGAGCATCCTGGCAAAGGATTATCCGGTGGTGCAGGGGATCGTGCTGCTCTCGGCGCTCTCGTATATGCTGGTCAATCTGCTGGTGGATATCAGCTATGGCGTGCTCGATCCGCGCATCAGCCTGCAATCCGGGCAATAGCGACGCCCAACGCTCGCCAGGTCGTTCGATAGCGCATTGGAGGGGGACAGGTCGCAATGATGTCGCGGTCGCCAGACAGCCAGCCTGATAAGTTCGCGCTGCCAGCGGGACAAGCGGTCGCGCTAGTGGAGCGCGCCAGCCCGCGCGCGGCGCTTGATCGCCCGCTCATGCTGCTGCGCGCGATCCGTGATGATCCCCGGCTGGTTTGCGGCGTCGTCCTGGTGGTGTTGATCGTCATGGCCATCTTCGCGCCGGTCTTTGCGCCGTACCCACCGCTGAAGTACCACCCTGCGATTGCCGCCCAGCCGCCCAGCGCGGCGCACTGGCTAGGCACCGATGCGCTGGGGCGCGACCAGCTCAGCCGCGTCATCTATGGAGCGCGCATCTCGCTCTCGGTCGGCGTGGGCGCCATTCTGCTGGGCGGCGTGACGGGCTGCGCGCTCGGCATCGTGGCGGGCTATCTGCGCGGCTGGGTGGACCAGGCCACCACCGTACTGACCGATGCGCTGCTGGCGTTTCCTTCGTTGATTCTGGCGCTCGCTATCGCGGCGGCGCTTGGCTCTGGCATCATCAACGTCGTTATCGCGCTGGCCATCGTTCGCATCCCCATCTATGTCCGGCTGGCGCGCGCGCAGACCTTGCAGGTGCGTGGGCTGGACTACGTGACGGCGGCGCGTGCGGTTGGCACTCCGGCGTGGCGCATTCTGCTGCGCCATATCTTTCCCAACATCTTTAGTCCGCTGCTCGTGCAGGCGACCCTCTCGATCTCCTTCGCCATTCTGGATGAGTCTGTCCTGAGCTTCCTGGGACTGGGCGCGCAACCGCCCGCGCCAGAGTGGGGCGTGATGATCAACGATGCGCAGCCCTACCTGACCGGCGCGACTGATCCCTGGATGATCCTGGGGCCAGCGCTGGCGATCACGATCACCGTCCTCAGCCT
>DASVWQ010000066.1:0-2881 GCA_036393135.1 Ktedonobacterales bacterium | reverse complement strand
ATGATGATCTCGTGTTCGATCCCCGCTTTGGCCAGCGCCGCGTCGAAGGCGTGCGCCTGCTCCACCGGGATGCCCTGGTCGGCGCCACCGAAGAAGCCCAGCACGGCGCCCTCCATCTCGCCCGCCCGCTCGGCTGGCGATGGCGAGCCGTCGCGTCCCGGCGACATCGCGCGGCCATAGTAGCCGATGACCCCGGCGAGGCCCAGATGGTTCGCCGCCTGGTTGTAGCTGTTGGCGCCGCCGAAGCAGAAGCCGACGGTGAAGATCGCGCGGGGCGGGTTGGCGCCACTGCGCAACCGCGCGATGGCCGCCGCGACATCCTGGCGAATCTGGTCGGCGGTCGTGCGCTCGACATGCGGCATGTACTCGAAGGCGTCATCGCGCGCGGTGAGGCCAGCCGTGCGCCCAAAGTAGTCGATGGCGATGGCCTCCACGCCTGCCTCGGCATAGCGCAGGGCGAGGTCCTTGTAGAACTGGTAGAGGCCGCGCACGTCCGGCAGGATGACGATGGCCGCACCCTGCGTCCGCGCGCTGTCGGCGTGGGCGTGGTACGCGGCGAAGGTCGCGCCATCGGCGGCGGTCAGCGTGAGCAGCTCGCCATGCGCGTCGCTGCCGAGAATGGGCTGGACGGGTGGCTGGGAGTCGAGATCGAAGCACATGGGTCGGGATTCCTCCTGTCGTCTGCCTGTCGTCTGCCTGTCGTCTGCTTGGGTCTACTGGTTCCTCTCGCCCGCGCGACTGACGCGCTGACGGGACGGCTCACGAACGGCTCATTTAGGATAGGTGTAGAAGCCGCGACCGGCCTTGCGTCCAGTGTAACCCGCCGTGACCATATTGCGCAGCAGCGGACTCGGCAGGAAGCGCTCGCCCAGCGCCTCGCGCTCGGCCTCCAGCACATGCAGGGTGACATCCAGCCCGACCAGATCGGCCAGTTCCAGCGGCCCCATCGGGAAGTTGAAGCCCAGCCGCATCGCCTTGTCGATGTCCTCCACCGTGCCGATGCCCTCCTCGACACAGCGCACCGCCTCGGCGATCAGCATCAGGCCGATGCGTGTGGTGATGAAGCCGGGATAGTCCTTCGAGAGGACGGTCTCCTTCTTCAGCAGCGCGCAGAAGCTCCGCGCCAGCGCGACCGTCTCATCGCTGGTCTGGTACGCGCGGATCATCTCGACCAGCTTCATACTCGGCACAGGGTTGAAGAAGTGTAGCCCCAGCACACGCTCTGGATGCTGGGTGGCCGAGGCGATCTGCGTGATCGGCAGGCCAGAGGTGTTGCTGGCCAGAATCACGTCGGGGCGGCAGTTGGCGTCGAGGGTGGCGAAGATCTGCTGCTTGAGCGGCAGGTTCTCGAAGACTGCCTCGATCACAATATCGGCCTCGGCGAGGTCGGCCAGTTCGGTCGTCCAGGTGAAGCGCGCCAGCCAGGCGTCGGCTGTCTCGCGCGTGATCTGCCCCTTCTGCGCGGGGCGCGCCACCAGGCGCTCGACATTCGCGCGGGCATGGGCGAGAGCCAGCGTGTCCGGCTCGCGCACGATGATCCGCGCGTCGAGGTTGCGGGCGGCCTCGTAGGCGATGCCTGAGCCCATTGCGCCGCCGCCGACGACGCCGACAATCTTCCACTCGCGCTGGGTCTGCTCGGTCTCCGGCGTCACTGGCTCCTTCACCATGTGTCATTTCTCCCCTGAACTGAACGGCGCCCCGGTCATACACGTAATCGCTGGGCGGACCATCGCGGCGCCCGCTCCCACAGCATACCGCAGCGAGCGACGCCCGCGCTTGACGCCCGCGCTTGACGCCGCCTCGCCAGCGCGATATGCTGCCCGCCGACAACTGGCGCGGCCCGCGCGGGTGTGAATGGTGGCACGGAGGGAGAACGCGGCGTGGCAAACGCTGAGAAGATACACATCGAGACGCGACTGAGCCTGACGCCCGCTGAGCTGACCGAGATCGACGCGCTCAAGGCCCGCTGCGACGCGGAAGAAGGGCTGGATCTCAAGCTGGGCTACGGCGCCGCTGACCCCGCCGAGGCGCTCTATCCCGCCGCCTGGCTGGCGCGGGCGGGCGACGCGCTGGTCGGCTATCTCTCGCTGGAGGGCGATGAGACGGTCGCCGAGATGTGCGGCATGGTCCACCCTGACTGGCGACGCCAGCGCATCGGCATGCGCCTCTTCAACGCGGCGCGCGGCGCCTTCGTGGCGATGGGTGGCAGACAAATCTTCGCCGTCTGCGAGAACGCCTCGGCCAGCGGGCGCGTCTTCCTGCGCATGCTCGCGGGGCAGCGCGCGTTCTCCGAGCATCGCATGGTCCTGCGCGCCGATGCGCCTCGCGCGGGGAGCGCCGATGGCAGGCTGATAATCACGGCGGCGGAGCCGGACGACCTGCGCCCGCTGGCCGCTGCGCTGGCGCGAGCCTTCGAGAACGCCGAGGAGCGCTTGCTGGCCGACCTGACCAGCGCCTCAGCCCTCGCCACCGAGCGTGTCTACGTCGCGCGGCTGGACGGCGCTATCATCGGCGGCTTCCGGCTCAGCGCCATGCCCGACGCGACGGGTATCTACGCCTTTGGGGTGGAGCGCGCCTACCAGCGCCAGGGCTGGGGACGCCAGATGCTGGCGGCGGCCTGCGCGCTGGCGCGAGAGCAGGGTGCGCCGCGTGTCTCGCTGGAAGTGGAGACGGAGAATAGCGCAGCCATCGCGCTCTATGAGGGCAGCGGCTTCACCATCACCACCACCTACGGCTACTACATCTTCTCGCCGACGCTGCTGATCATCGGGCTAGACCTCGACGAGGACGGCCGACTCCGCCCCTTCTCGGATGACGCGGCGGGCGACGAATAGCCCCACCAGCGCCACCGCCGCCAGCGCCAGCCCGGCCAGCGCCGCGC
>DASVWQ010000065.1:0-9160 GCA_036393135.1 Ktedonobacterales bacterium | reverse complement strand
GTCTGCGCGACCAGCATGAACGGGAGCATCAAGCCGATGGCGATGATGACGATGAGTGAGGCATACCCTGTTTTGGTGACCGCGTTGCCACGAGAATAGAAGACATAGACCAGCGCGGCGACGCCCAGTGAGACAACAGCCAGCCCAAACGCGATGCGGCCATCCAGAATGGTGGTCACACCCAGCAGGGCGAACAACACGGCTAACCCCACACCCGCTGTAACGGCCAGCAGGCCAGGATTCCGATTACCTTCCATCTATGCTACCTCGTTAGCTCGTCGGACGCTCGGTCACGGAGGACGCGCGGGCGACGCGCGGGCCGAATTATTGGGCGGAGCACTGGGCGCCAGGCACCTGAAGAATGCGCGTGCCGACATCGGGGCGCTCGACGCGCTGGTTGAGTTTGCCGGTGTCCACGGCGACGTTGCCGCTGTCGAAGCTCATCGCGAAGCGGTCGAGGCTGCGTGGCGCGGGGCCGTCGAGGTACTCGCCATCGATGTTGTAGTGCGACCCGTGGCAGGGGCACTTGAAGCTGTTGCAGTCGTCACGGAAGGGGACCTTGCAGCCCAGATGCACGCAGACCTGATAGAGCGCCAGCCAGTAGGTGCCGTCGCTATCCTTGACCCAGCTCTCCGCCGAGATGGCGTTGTCGAGCGTCGAACCGCTCATGAGCAGCGTCGTGTCCGAGCCGGTCTTGAGATGCATGATGTAGCTCTTGGCGGCGGACTCGTAGAACATGCCAGCCTGGTCAAGCGCGAACGCCTTCTGCTCGGCGGCGGGATAGGCTGACTTGGCCTTCAAGGTGATGACTGAGCCGAACTGACCTGCCAGATTCGGGTAGAGCATCGTCAGCATGCCCGCAACCGCCTCGACGCCAACGAGGCCCACGGTAAGGCCTACGGCGCGGCGCAGGACCTGACGGCGGCTCAATCCCTGGCGCGCCAGCTCGGCGTTTTCCGCGCCGCCGCCGCTGAGCACCTCATACTCTTGTGGGGTGCGTGGTGTCTGTATGCCCATATCGTTTGCTTCTATCCTCACCCTGAGCTTACCGGGCGCGCTCGCCCGTCGCCGTGAGATTCGCCCGTATCGCCAGATTCACCACCGTCGCTCCGCGCACTGGCGGACGGCGCGCCGACGCCATCGCTGGCTGGGCGCGCCGCCCGCTGTGGTCGTCGCTAGAGGTCAAAGGAGATTCCCTGCCAGGGCCAGAGCCACTGCCAGCCCGACCCCCGGAAGAAGCTGCCCATCAGCACCGTGACGGCGAAGAAGAGCGCGCAGGCGGTGAAGACCGTGATCGAGAGTTTGCGGTCCTCAAACGACCGGCTGGGGTTGCGGTCCACGTAGGGCAGCGCGGCCAGGCCGACCAGCACCGCGCTCGGCAGCAGCACGCCCGCGACCGTCGGCGGGAAGTAGTGCAACTCCTCTTGCAGGCCGAGGAAGTACCACGGCGCCTTGGCCGGGTTTGGCGTCAGGTTCGGGTTCGAGTGGTCGCGCAGTGGCGCGTTGATCACAATCGAAACGACCGTCAGCGTCACCGTCATCAGCAGCGCAGCGAAGAACTCGCGCACCAGCAGGTGTGGCCAGACGAAGACCGAATCTTCGAGCTGGCGTTCCTGGCGAATGACCGCTTCCTGCTTGACAACCGCTAGCGTGCGGTAGCGCTTTTGTGTCGCCGCTGGCTTCGGCTCTGTTGTCGTCATGCTCGCTCTCCTTTGGACATCGCCCAGCCGACGGTTAGTTCAGCGCGCTCACCGGAACGTTGGTTTCAGCCTGGGCGGCTTCGCGCTCGCGGCGCGATGGCGGCGGTGGGCCGGCCTCGCCACCGTCCTTACGGATACGCCAGAAGTGGACGGCCATCATGATCGCGCCGATCAGTGGCAGGCCAATGACGTGCAGCGTGTAGAAGCGCACCAGTGTTGGCTGGCCCACGCCCACCGGCTGCCCGGTCAGGAAGTTGTGCGCCTGCGCGCCCAGGAGCGGCGCATAGGACGCCATGTTCGAGCCGACCGTGATCGCCCAGTAGCCGATCTGGTCCCATGGCAGCAGATAGCCGGTGAAGCTGAGCAGCAGGGTCACGAGGAACAGCACCACGCCGACGACCCAGTTGAACTCGCGCGGCGGCTTGTAAGCGCCGTGGTAGAACACGCGGATCATGTGCAGAGTGACTGTCACGACCATCAGGTGAGCGGCCCAGCGGTGCATGTTGCGCACGATGGCGCCGAACGCGACGGCGCTGTTGATCTGCTGAATGTTCGCGTAGGCCACCGTCTGTTCGGGGACGAAGTAGAACATCAGGAAGACGCCGGTGATCGTGAGCACCAGGAACAGGAAGAAAGACAAGCCGCCCAGGCACCAGGTATAGGTGATCTTCATCGCCTTGCGGCTCACCTTGACGGGGTGCAGGTGCAGGAACACGTTGCCCATCATGACGAGCGACTGGTTCAGCGGGGTGTCGGGGTAGCCGTGGCGGAAGATCGACCGCCACGCCTGGCTCTCCGTCACCGAGGACCATGCCTGGTCAAGCAGGCCCTTGTTCGACTTACTCACACTGCCTCCTCATTGCGGGGACACCGATGGATGGGTCAGAGCGCTGTCCACATGGCGCCACCGCGAAGCGGAGGTCCGTGGGATGACACGCGAAATGACAGCGTCAGGATGTTGCTCTGTGTGGCGGCGTGATGGCCAGAGGCCGCCAGCCACCAATGATACCAGAAGTGGATAGCCCACGCAACGCGGCCCCCCTCGTTGGGGCAGGGAAGCGGCGCCACAGGTGTTCATCCACTTGAAACGAATGATGGCGTCAGAGCGTCGCGCGCAGTCCCCCATCGCGCCGCCGTCGCCGCCTGCCAGCGATGGGATGGTAACTCTACACAATCCGATAACATACAGTCTACTCAAACCCTGCTGGGGGTTCATCAGGTATACACCTGATTTTTCGTCGGAAGCCCTGTGTGAGGTCAGCCGCCCGTGATGCGCAGGACCCAGCGCAGAAAGGGTGGGACTTCGGCGATGCTGGCGAGAGTGATGTCGGCGGCGGCGCTGAGCGTGGCGGGAGCCTCGGCGCTGCCCACCGCGACGGCGATCCCCTCGCAGTCGCCGCTGGCGCGCAGGTCGCGCAGCGCGATGAAGGCGTCGATGTCGGTGCGGTCGTCGCCCAGGTAGAGCGCGCAGGCGAGACGGCGCTCGCGCACGAGCGCCCGCGCTGAGGCGCCTTTGTCATGGTCGAGCGGCGGGCGCAACTCCACGACCAGCCGCCCCTCGGTCACGCGGAGTTCGCGTCGCCTGGCCAGCGGATCGAGCGCGCGGCGGATGGCGGCGTGGGCGGCGGCGGGGTCGGGCGCCTGGCGATAGTGAATGCTCGCGGTGACGCCTTTGTTCTCGAAGCGCAGCAGGGGAAACCTGGCGCCAAGCTGCTCGCGCGCCTCGTGCAGCGTATCGGCGATGGCGTCCTGCCAGGCCAGCGCGGCGGGCGCGACGACCGGCGCGCGCGCGCCTGGGGCGAGCGATTCCAGCCCGTGGTTGCCGATATAGGTGAGTTGGGGCAGGCCGACCATCCGTCGCGCGTCGAGCGCGTGCCTGCCAGAGATGGCCGTGACGACATCGAAGCTCACGCTGAGACGGCGCAGGAGCGGGCGCACGCCGCGCAGCAGCCGCGCCTCTTCGGGCGAGCTGGCGATGGCGCTGAGCGTGCCGTCGATGTCGCTGAGCAGGCCGCGCGGACGCCGTGCGAGGGCCGCCTCGACCCAGCGGCGTGTCGCGTCGGGCATCGCGGGGACGTAGCTGGTTGACGTTGCTCGCATAGACGGCGACTCTTTCTCCCGGCGGCGCCTGCTGGTGATGCCCGCAGCGCGCCGCTCTGCTGAGTATAGCCCGCGCAGCCCTCAGCGGAGCGGGCCAGCCAGCGCGCTCCGCGCCGCCCAGTAGCCGCACATTCCGTGTACGCCGCCGCCGGGCGGAGTGGACGAGGAGCAGAGGTAGAGGCCGCGCGTGGGGGTCTGGTACGGATCGAGGGCCAGCGTGGGGCGGGTGAAGAGCTGGCCGAGGTCTTGCAGCCCGCCATTGATGTCGCCGCCGACATAGTTCGGGTTATAGCGCTCCATCTCGGCTGGCCCCATCACATGCCGCGCCAGCACGCGCTCGCGGAAGCCCGGCGCGAAGCGTTCGATCTGCGCCTCGATGCGTGCGGTCATGTCCACCGCCGAGCCATGCGGGACGTGGCAATAGGCCCAGAGGGTCTGCTGGCCGGCGGGCGCGCGGGTCGGGTCGAAGAGGCTCTGCTGCGCGACCAGGGTGAGTGGCCGCTCTGAAATCGCGCCGCGCGCGACGGCACGCTCCGACGCCGTGATTTCGGCCAGCGTCCCGCCGACATGGACCGTTCCCGCGCGCAGGCAGGCGGGGTCGGCCCAGGGGACTGGACCAGCCAGCGCATAGTCGAGCTTGAAGACGCCGGGGCCGTAGCGATAGCGGCGCAGCGCGCGGGCGTAGCCGTCGGGCAGGCGCTTGCCCGCCAGGCGCAGGAGCTGGCGCGGCGTGACATCGCAGAGGATGGCGCGGGCGACGGGCGCTTCGTCGAGCGTCTCGATGGGCGCGCCGGTGAAGATGGCGCCGCCCAGGTCGCGCAGGTAGGCGGCGAGGGCGTCGGCGATGCGCTGCGAGCCGCCGCGCGCGATGGGCCAGCCGACGGCGTGCGCGCTGGCCGCCAGGGTCAGGGCGAAGGCGGCGCTGGGCGGCTGGCCGAGCGGGAGCATCGCGTGGCCCGCCATCCCCGCCAGCAGCGCCTTCGCCGCCTCGCCGCGCAGCCGCAGCCGGGCCAGGGCGGTCGTCGGCAGCAGCGCCTGCATGCCGAAGCGCCCCAGCGCCAGCGGATGGCTGGCCAGCGCGCGTGGGCGCAGTGGGCCAAGAAAGGCGTGGGCGATCACGTCCCAGTCGCGGGTGAGCGGCGTCAGCAGGCGTCGCCAGTCCTCGCCACCGGGTTCGCCGAGGCCAGCGGCGGTCGCCTCCACCGAACGCTCCAGCAGGGCGGCGCGGCCAGCGGGCAGCGGATGAGCCAGCGGCGCGGGTGGGTGAATCCACTCCAGCCCGTAGCGGTCGAGGGGCAGGGCGCTGAAGAAGGGTGAGGCGGCGCCGAGGGGATGGATGGCGGAGCAGACATCGTGTGTGAAGCCGGGCAGCGTTAATTCGGCGGAGCGCATGCCGCCGCCTACCGTCTCGCGGGCTTCGAAGACGGCGACCGAGCGTCCTGCCAGCGCGAGGGTGATGGCGGCGGCCAGACCGTTTGGCCCGGAGCCGATGATCACGGCGTCGTAGGCGGCTCGCTGGCTCATGCGCGCTCCCTGGCTGGCCGATGGGGCCGGGCGCACAGGCGCGCCCAGCCTATCCTATTGTAGCGGAGCGGGTGGCGGGCGACAAAAAAGCCGGGGAGGCGCGAATCCCTTCGCGGCCCACCGGCTCTGCGGCGCGGTGTGCGTGTCAGGCGGGGATGGCCTGCGCGTCGAGCGCCCCGTCCACCTGCGCCAGGAGTTTGGCGGTCGGCGCAAAGCCATAGTTCACCGCTCGCGCCTTGCCGGTGGCGTCCAGCACGACGGTGGTGGGGACGGTCAGCACGGCGTAGCGGCGGGTCAGCTCTGGCGAGGTCGGCGCGTCGATCTCCACCACATGCACCCGGCCTGCGCGCTGATCCAACAGGCGCGCCAGCGCGGGCCGCTGCAAGGTGTGGCAGGGGCCGCAGTCCTCGCTACTGAAGGCGAGTACCCGCACGCCGGTGTCGCCTGGCGCGCTGGTCATCTCTGGCGCGGGGGCGGCGGCTAGCGTCTGGCGGCGGCGCAGGCTGGCATAGGCGCGCACGGCGACGACCACGAGCCAGGTCAACAGTGCGACCGCGCCCAGCGCCGCGATGCGGATCAGGAGAGTGTCTGGCATGGCTTCACGCTCCCCGCCAGTGGAAGCCGCCCGCGTAGCGTACCCGTGGCGCCACGCCGAGGCGACCAAGCTGATAGTAGACGAAGCAGCCTGCGCAGAAGCCGACCGTCAGGTTGATCAGCGAGAGGGCGAAGACGATCAGGTCGAGCGCCCAGGCCACTGCCGCCGCGCCCGGCAATAGGAAGAGCAGCAGCGAGGAGGCGACCAGGAAGGTGGCGCCAACCGCCTGCGCGAAGCGGTGTGGCGCGGGGTCATCCTCGACGATGCGCGGGCGCAGCAGGCGCAGCGGGACCACGACAAAACGATACAGCAGGCGGAACGGCCCGACGGCAGGCGCGGCGGCGCTAATGAGCAGGCAGAGCGCGGCGATGACGGCAAGCCAGCGCAGTTGTGTGGCAAAGGCCAGCGCGGTCAGTGCGACGGTGCAGGCCATCGAAAACTTGAGCAGGTGAGTATCCACTCGCGGCGTCCCAGCCGCCGGAGCGAGCGCATCCGCAGCCATACCGAGTCAATCCCTTTCGTCAGGCGTATAGTTGACTTAATCTATCAACTATATCTTGATTACATTGGGATTGTACCGAGGATGGGCGTCCGCGTCAAGGGGCGGCGGGCGGCTCGGCGCCGGGAAAGTGGATGAGAGTCAGCGTCGCCCGCGCGTGGGCCTGCTCTGCGGCGTCGCCCGCGCGCAGCAACTCTAGTAAGTAGGTGTGGTAGCGCGCCAGGAAGTGATGCTCGAAGGCCAGCATGCGGGCGCAGAGGTCGCGCAGAAGACGACGCTCATCTGGCGGTGTAGGAATGGAATAGCCCCAGCGCAGCTTGCCATTGACGTAGAGGTCGGCCAACAGGTCGCCCCACTCGCCACCGATGGCCTCACGGTAGGCCGCCACACTGCCGCCTTTCGACCCGCAGTAGCGCCCCGCCTCCAGCGCCAGCAGCGCTCGCGCCATTCGAGTCGCGGTCGTGACCAGCTCCTTCACGCCGCGTTCGGTCCCTGGCGGATACCACTCTGGGACGCGCACAGTGTCATAGCCGAAGAACTCGCCGTCCGGTTCGGGGTAGGCTAGCGGATAGGTGAGATGCTCCTGCCCGCGCAAGATGACGGTCATGAAGAAGCGCGCGGCGCCCAGCGTCTCACGAGTGTAGATGGGCAGCGGCGGCAAGGAAAGCGCGGCGCTGGTATCCTCGCCCGCGACCAGCCGCCCGCCGTAGCGCAGCAGGACGACCTCGCCGCTGATGCTTGCCTCATCGCAGATGATGAGATCGAGGCGCGCAGGGCTGAGCAGCGCGCACGCCTCAGTAGTCGATTGCGCCCGCGCGTTCTTCCTCAGCAAGCGCGCCCGAAAAGAGCAGCAGCAGGTCGATGTCGCTCATCGCTACGACGCCGCCCTCGGCGTAGCTCCCCAGCAGATAGGCGCCACGCGACCGCCCCGGCAGGCTCGCCGCGAAGGCCATGACCACGCCACGGATGATCCGATCGATCGCGTCAATGCCTGTTGGCCCTGGCGTGGCGGGCGTGTTGGTGGATGTTCCCATCGGCGACCCCTGGCGCATCAGGGCTGCGGCGCCAGCGGCGCGCCGAACTTGCGCAGGTAGTACCAGGTCGAGCCGATGGGGTGGTCGGGCAGCTCGCCAAAGACCTCGTAGCCAAGCTTGAGATAGAAAGGCAGCGCCTGGAAGCTGGTTGTCTCCAGGTGGATGTTGACCACGCCACGCTCGCGCGCCACCTCCTCGATGTGACGCATCAGGGCAGAGCCGACGCCGCGCCCGCGCTGCTCCGCGCTGGTCCAGAGGCTGTCGATGTGCAGCCAGTTCCAGACGAGATCGCCGAAGACGCCGCCAACGAGTGTCTGGCGCTCTGGCCCGTCCCAGGCGAAGACGCCCAGCCGCTCCCAGGTGAAGTCACCGATGCGCGTGCGATTGTGCTCATCCAGGCCATGATTCACCGCGCGGAGCGTGGTGAGCGGCGGATTGCTCTGCGCCTCATAGCGCAGCCCATCCGGCCCCGACCACTCACCAATCGTCTCGGCCTCAGGTTCGGGCTGGTCGCTGTAGAGGCTCATGGGCGCATCTCCCGGTCGGGCAAGGGGACGCGAACGCCGTGGGGCCGGGCCAGCATGGCGACGAGGGCGGCCAGATCGCGTGTGGCGTCGGGGCGCGCCAGTTTGCGCGCGGCGAAGGCCATCTGCTGGCGGCGGTTGGTGTCGCCCAGCAGCAGCGTGAGCGCGTCCACGGCTGCGGCGGGGGTCAGCTCGTGATCTTCGATCACCTCGGCGGCGCCCGCCCGCTGGAACATTGCCGCGTTGACGGCCTGGGGCGAACCAGTGAAGCCGGGCGGCAGCGGGACGAGCAGGCTGCACCGTCCGACAATCGAGAGCTCGGTGAGCGTGGAGGCGCCTGCGCGGCAGAACACGATGTCGCTGGCGGCCAGCGCCTCGGCCATCTCCTCCTTGAGATAGGGGGCCAGCAGGTAGCGCTCGCCCAGACCCGGCGCGGCAGTGAGGGCCTGCGCGGCCAGCGCGCGGGTCGCTTCGAAGGTGCGCTCGCCGCTGATGTGCAGCACCTGGCAGCGCGGCAGCAGCTTCGGCAGCGCGGCGGCCACGACCTGATTCAGTCGTCGCGCGCCCTGGCTGCCACCCGTCACGAGGACGACCGGCAGGCGCGGGTCCAGCCCGAAGGCGGCCTTTGCCTGCGCGGGGTTGAACTGCGCCGCCGCCAGCATCTCCGCCCGCACGGGATTGCCCATCAGCAGGGTCTTGGCCTCCGGGAACCAGCGGCGCGAGGCGGCGAACGAAATGGTGATGCGCGAGGCACTGGGTGTGAGCAGGCGGTTCGCCAGGTTGGGCGGCACGTCCTGCTGGTGCATCACGAGTGGGGCGCCCGCCAGCCGCGCGCCAATCCCCGCTGGCACGGAGACATAGCCGCCGCTGGTGAAGGCGACGTCGGGGCGGAAGCGTCGCGCCAGGCGGGTCGCCTGCGCCACGCCGACGGGGATGCGCCCCAGGTCGGTGATGGCGCCGAGCGCGAGGTAGCGGCGCAGTCGCCCCGCGCTGATGCCCTCGAACGGGATGCCCGTCGGCGGGACGATGCTCGTCTCCAGCCCGTTCTCATCGCCGATATAGAGTAGCTCGGCGCCGTAGTGGTCGCGTAGCTCGGTCGCCACCGCCAGCGCGGGATAGATATGCCCGCCAGTGCCGCCGCCTGAGATCAGTATCCGCATCGCCCCTGCTCGCTCCTCACACTC
>DASVWQ010000064.1:0-7874 GCA_036393135.1 Ktedonobacterales bacterium | reverse complement strand
GCGCCCTTCTACTACGTCCCGCGCGGTCCCGTCTGCGATGATCCCACCTCGCCCGCGCTGCCCCTGCTGATCCGCGCGGCGGCGCGCGAGGCCCGCAAGCGCGGCGGCTTCTTCATCCGCATCGAGCCAAACATCCCGCAGGAGGATACGCGCTGGCCGGAGGCGCTGCGACGGCTCGGCTTCCGTCCCACCGATCACGTCATCTACCTGCGCGGCGCCTGGGTCACGGACCTGCGCCCCGATGATGAGACCCGCCTCGCTGGCATGATGACCACCTGGCGCCAGAACATCCGCGCGGGGGCGCGCAAGGGCGTGACGGTGCGGCTCGGCTCCGGTGAGGCCGACCTCGACAGCTTCTACCGGCTGCTGAAGGAGACGGGCGAGCGCGACCAGTTCTACGTCTATCCTAAAGACCTCTACCGCGACATGCTGGCGCACTATTCCGAGGAGGCCGCCGCGCGCGACGCCACAGCGCAGATGGCGCTGCTGCTCGCCGAGGCCGATGGCGAGGCCATCGCCGCCTCGACCGTGGCCGTGCTGGGCAAGTGGGCGTGGAACCTGCACAGCGGCTCGTCGGGCGTCCCGGCGCACCGCAAGCTGCGCCCCAATTACCTGATCCAGTGGGAGGCGATGCGCTGGTGCAAGGCCCACGGCGCCGACTTCTACGACTGGCGCACCATCCCCGACATCCTGGAGCCGGGGCAGGAGCTGTACGGCGTCTACGAGTTCAAGCGCGGGTTTGGCGGCGCTGTGCGGCGGGTCATTCCGACGATGGACCTGCCGCTGCGCCCCGCGCTCTACTGGCCGTATGTCACGGCGGTCTCGCTGCGACGCTGGCGGCGCCATCGCCAGCGCCAGCGCTTCGAGGCGCGGCGCGAGCGCGAGCGGCAGGCCCGCGACCTCACCCCCTGACCCCCTCCCGCGAGGAGAAGGGCTGGGAGTGAGGTCCAGTGAGATAAGGGAGACGCATGCGGGTAGAGATCATCGCGGACCGCGAGCAGTGGAACCGCTTCGTGGAGTCGCAGGCGACGGGCAACATCACCCAAACCTGGGAGTGGGCGGAGTTGGGCGGACGCCTTGGCTCGCGGGCGCTGCGGCTGGGCGCGCTGGAGGATGGCGCGCTGCGCGGCGCGCTGCTGCTGATCGTGGAGCGGGCGCCGGTCGTCGGCCAGCCGTATTTCTACGCGCCGCGCGGTCCCGTCTGCGATGATCCCGCCGCGCCCGCGCTGGCCGCCCTGCTCGACCATACCCGCGCGCTCGCCCGCGCCGAGGGCGCTTTCATGCTGAAGCTGGAGCCGAATGTCTCCGATGGCGACGCCGCCTGGCTCGCCGCGTTCCAGCGGCTCGGCCTGCGCCGCAACCCCTTCGCCACCCATCCGCGCCGCTCATGGGCGCTGGACATCACGCCAGACGAGCCGACCCTGCTGGCGAACATGAAGGAGAAGTGGCGCTACAATATTCGCCTGGCCGGGCGCAAGGGTGTCACCGTCCGCGAGACGCTGGCCAGCGAGGACATCGCCACCTTCTACACACTCTATCGCGAAACCGCCGAGCGCGATGGCATCTTCATCCACGAGGCCCAGCACTACGAGGACTTCCTGCGGCTCTATGGCGAGCGCGACGCCGCGACGCTACTGCTGGCGGAGTATGAGGGGCAGCCCATCGCCGCGCTGATCGTGGCGCGCTGCGGCCCCGTCGCCACCTACATGTTTGGCGCGTCATCCAATCGCGAGCGCAACCGCATGCCCAACCACCTGCTCCAGTGGACGGCGATCCGCTGGGCGCGAGCGCGCGGCTGCCGCCTCTACGATTTCCGCGCCATCGCCGAGACGCTGGAGCCGGGCGAGGACATGTACAGCCTCTACACCTACAAGCAGGGCTTTGGCGGCTTCTCGCTCTTCACGCTGGAGACGCACGATATGGTCTACCAGCCTGCCATCTACTGGGCCTACGTGCGCGCCCTGCGGATGAAGCGGCGGCTCGTGCGCTGGCGCCAGGCCCGCGCCGCCCGCCAGCGCAGCGCGCCCCGCGCCGCCCAGCCGAAGGGCGAGGCGAAGGCCACGGCGGGCGCAGGTGAGCAAGCGGGCGAATAAAATGCTCCTGGCGAGCTTCCCACCATCCCACACGGGCGGCGCCTGTGACCGATGGCGCTGCCCAAGCGGTACTTGTATACGAGAGACATTCGGCAATCCTCTGGGGCGCTGGCGCTGGCGCGCAAGACGGCACGCGAAGTGCGATTCAGCTTGACGCCGTTCACGGTTGAGAGTGGTGGCGCGCCCCGGCGAAAGGCTCTGGCGCGCTCGTGGAGGAGCGACGATGAGCAAGCGCATTCTGGTGATCGATGACCGCGAGGAGCTGCTCGCTCTCTTGCGGATGCTGCTGGAGGACGCCGCGTATCGCGTCTCGGTCTCGCAGGATGGCGCGGCGGCCCCACAGTTGGCGCGCAGCGATCCGCCAGATCTGATCGTGCTGGATATGCGCCTTGGCGGCGTCTCCGGGCTGGATGTGCTGGCGAGTCTGCGCGCGAGCAAGGCCACCGCCGAGATACCCGTGATCGTCGCAACGGCGGCGATGGCCGACGCCGACACCGCCCAGAACCTCATCACGATGGACCCCGGCCGCTATGCGAATGTCTCGGTACTGAGAAAACCATTTGATGGCGACGCGCTGCTGGAGCGCATCGAGCAGATGATCGGCGCCTAGGCGGCGCGCCACCTCTCTGGCGCGCCCTGGCGCGGACTTCCGCGCTCGCTCCGGCGAAAGGACAGGGGTGCGAGAGTGGCGAAACGTGAACGTTCCGGCTCTGGATTCTTTCTGGGGCTGATGATAGGTATTGCGGTCGGCGCGACCATCGTCTGGGTGCTGACCCCCCAGCCCGGCGAGATCGAACGCGCGCGGGCGAAGGCAGGCGGCGTCGCCCCGGACCCGACCGACGCCGCGCGGCCCACGGCGGCCAACGGCGTGAATGCTTCCGACGCGACGGACGCCGCCCGCCCACCAGAGGCCGCCCAGCCGACCATCCTCGACCTGGCGATGGCCGCCATCGAGCGAGTGCGCGGACGCCTGAGCGACGCGGTGGCGCTGGGACGCGAGGCCTACACGCAGGGTCAGGCCGAGGTGATGCAGCGCTTCAACCAGGCGCGGACGATGGAGTAGCAGCCGCCCCCTCGCCGCCAGGTGGTACACTACCCGCTGGACGCCGTGCGGGAAGGGTTCCGCGCTGGCGAGTCGCCGTGCGGAGGGGCGCGTGTCAGCATCATCATCGGCGCCGGGAATGGCCGGACAGATCTCGAATGACGAGCCGCCCGCGATCCAGGTGGCCGCGCTGCACCTCTATCAACTCTACGATGTCGCCTATAGCATCGATCTGGAGCAGGCCCGCGTGACCCTCGCCACCCCCAGCGCGCGGGTGCGCCCGGTCGTCACGCGCGGCGCCAGCATCGACATTGCCCAGCTCCCGCTGGAGATCAGCATGGGCGCCCTCGAAGTCTCGCTTGGCGGCGCCGCCCACAATGGCATCCTCTACGCCCGCATCTACGACCTCGGCATCATCGCCTTCCGCCTGGTGCTGCTCTTCCGCGATGAGATGTCGTGGCAGCAGGCGATCACCATCCTCAGCGAGACGCAGCCCTATCCGCTGGTCGTGACGGAAGCCTTCGAGCATGGGCTGGAGTTGCTGCGCAAGACGCTGGCTCCGGCGATGAAACGCCCCAATGAGGTCATCCGCCCGGAGGACTATTCCATCTTTGTCGTCGAGCGGATGGCGGAGGGCGCGTTGGCCTGCCAGCTTGCGCGCAACTCGTGGGTGTTGCGGGCGGCGCTGGGCGAGCGGCGCAACCTCGCGCCTTCGATGTGGTCGCTGGCCACCACCCTCAGCTACTACGAAGATGACCTGATCCTGCTGACGTGGGCCTCGGCGGTGATGATCGAGAGCGACGCGGGCGCCCGCGACGACGCGACGCTGCTGCTGGAATTCGCCAACGCCCAGTTGCTCTCCTTCCGCACCTATGACGCCGCTGTCGAGCGCGAGCTGGCGCGCATCGCCCCGCGCCTGGGCCGCCTGGGCGGGACGCGCTGGCCGCTGCTGCGCTCCTCGCGCGGCTTCCTCTCCGAGGTGAACACGCTGATCGCCGACATCACCGAGCATAGCGCGCGGGTGGAGAACGCCCTCAAAGTGACCGAAGACGTGTACTGGAACCGGCTCTACGTGGCGGCGCTGCTGGCGCTGCGAGTCGAGACGTGGCGCACGGGCATCAGCGAGACGCTCACTGTGCTGCGCGAGATGGCGGGGCTGCTGCACGACGAGGAACAGGCCTCGCGCTCGACCCTGCTGGAAGTGCTGGTGATCGTGCTGATCGCGGTGGAGCTGGTGGTGGCGATCCTGGGCTTGCGCGGGCTGCCCTGAGCCACGCCGCGCACACGAGGCCGCATGACGAGGAGGCAAGCGCGATGACTGACAGCGACACAGGCGCGGCGCGCCCCGACTGGCGCGAGCATGGTGTGCGGATCATCCACGCCGACCAGCTCGACACCAACACGCCGCAGACGCTGGGGATGAACCGCGCGGCGGCGATCACCCAGGCCAGCGCGGGGGCCAGCAAGCTCTGGGCTGGCACAGTCACGATCCATCCCGACGCGAAGACGGGCGCTCACCACCACGGCGCGCTGGAGAGCGTGATCTACGTCATCAGCGGGCGCGCGCGGATGCGCTGGGGCGAGCGGCTGGAGTTCGCCGCCGAGGCTGGGCCAGGCGACTTCATCTTCGTGCCGCCCTTTGTCCCGCATCAGGAGATCAACGCGCGCCCCGATGAGCCGCTGGTCTGTGTGCTCGTCCGCAGCGACCAGCAGCCCGTCGTCGTGAACCTCGACATCGCCCCCGCCGAGACGCCGGAGGAGGTCTGGCGCGACCCCGGCCATCCGTAGCGAGCTGGCGAATAAATTCGCGCCTGGAGGGCCTGCGGGCCGCGAAGCCTGCCTGCGCAGGCTGATTCATGGCGGACATGGGCGCGTGTGGGTGAACGGATGATCTTGCGCCGTCCGATACCCAGTCCGCGAAGGCGGACTTCGCGGCGGCGCCAGCCGCCCTCCAGGCGCGAATTTATTCGCCAGCTTGTTGCCCGCGCCCGCCAGCCTTGCCGATGCGCGCGTTTCCTGTCATACTGGAATCGCGGGACGTCGCCTGGCTGTGAGCGGGCGGTGGCGCGGGATGGCGCGCGTGGAGCGAGGGGGCGTGGAGCGATGACGACCGGAAGCCGTTCGGCGGCGCCAGGCGTTTCCTGGGGCCGGACGCTGGGGTTGGCGCTGGGCTGGCTTCTGCTGCTCGCCTATGCTGCATGGCTGATCCACAATGCGCTGCCGTGGCTACAAGGCACGCCGTTGCCTTCGCAGGCGCCCGCCATCATTGCGCGGCTGATCGCGCTTCCGCCCGCGCTGGCCGTGCCCGGCGTCTCGCTGCCGCCGCTGCTCGCCGTGCTGGCAGTGGCCCTGTTCGTTATCCTTGTTGCGCTGTCGCTGAACAGGGCTTCAGCGTCGTCGCAACCCGCCAGCCCCGCTGAGCCTGCGCCGATCATTTCAGCGATTCCCCAGACTCTGCCAGAACCAGCGTCATCGCCCGCGCTCACCCCACACGCCGAGACGCCAGCCCCAGCGGATCCGCCGTTGCCCGCCGAAGCCAGCGAGCCAGCGCCAGAGCCAGCGCCGCCCGCGCCAGAGGATATGGACAGCGCGCCGGATACGTCAGCGGAAGAGGGCGCCGCATCGGAGATTGTCGCAGCCGATGAGGTGGTCATCGTCGAGCCATCGCCGCCAGAGGAGCCTGCCGCGCCCGCGCCTGTCACGCCGTCGCAGCCTGCGCCGAAGCCCCCCCAGCGCCAGACGACGAATTCGCGCCGTGTCTTCATCAGCTCGACCTCGCGCGATCTGGTCAAGCATCGCATGCGGCTCTATAGCGATCTGAAGGGGATGGATGACGAGCCAATCGCAATGGAGGACTTTGGCGCCAGCCCGGACGACGCGACGACCGTTTCGCTGGAGGAGCTTTCGACCGCCGATGTCGTCGTGTTGATCGTCGCCTGGCGCTATGGATTCGTTCCAGACGGTCAGACGCGCTCCGTCACCGAGCAGGAATACGACGCGGCGAAAGCATTACGCCTGCCATCGGGTAAACCCGTGCCTGTCTACGTCTTCCTCGCCAATCCCGCGACTGAGGCGGATGACGGGCCAGACGCGCTGTTTCCCGCCGAGACACGCGATACTGAGCATGCCGCGCAACTGGACGACTTCCGCGCGCGGCTCAGCGACCCCAATAGCGACGTCCCAGACTTCTTCGATTCACCCGCCGACCTCTCTGCCAGAGTCCTCCGCGCGCTGGGCCGACGCGCTGGCCGCGCGCCCGCTGGTAGCCAGTATGCGCTGGTCGCGGCGCGGGACCTGGACCGCACAACCTTCAGCATGGGTGATGATGAGGCGGCGAACCTACCCTACTTGACCGCGCCCGTCCAGGACGCCTGGGATGCCGCGACCACTGCGCTCGCCCACGCCCGCGAGCGCAGTGGTCGCGGCAAGCGCGGCATCATCGTCCTGGGCGAGGCCAGCGCGGGCAAGACCCGCCTCGCGCTGGAGGCGCTGATGGCGACGCTGCCTGACTGGCCCACGCTGCGCTGGTATGAGTCATCCTCCCTGAGCGAGTTGCGTGCGGGCGGGCCACTGCCGGAAGATGGCCTTGTCCTCTTCATCGACAATCTGGACCGTTTTCCGCCCGCGACACGGCGGGAGTCTGGCGGGGCAGTGATCGCGCTGGCCTCGAACCCGGCGGCGACCCTGCGCGAGCTGGTGGAGTCCATCCGCGGGCCACTGGTCATCGTGGCAACCTGCCGCACGGAGGGCGAAGGCGCCGTGCGGAGTGAGATGACCTGGCTCTTCGACAAGCTCTTGCCAGTCACTATTCCGCAATTCGACACTAACCGGCAGAGCGCGGAGGCGCAGGATGTGATCGCGGCGTTTGCGGCGGAGGGCGTGGCGCACCGCGAAGACTACGACGGCACGATTGGCTCGCTGACGCTTGGCCTTTCCGCCAAGCGCGGCCAGTACCACGACCTCGAGACGCACGAACGCCCGGCGGTCGAGGTCCTGCGGGCGATGAAGCTGCTCTACACCGCTGGTGTCTTCCAGCATACCGAGCGGCGTGTGCGGGCGGTCTGCGGCCAGATTTTCCATCACCTGGCGCTCGCCGAGGACGCGCGTGTCTGGGATGACGCCTGCGAATATCTCCTCAGTCCCCAGTTCGTGGAGATTACGAATGACGCTAGGGATGGCAGGATTGCGCTGGTCATTCGGAAGGACGCCTACTTCGAGAAGGTCATTGATGACTACCCGAACCCACGCGACCCAGGCCAAGGGAATCGCCATCTGGCGGCGCTGGTCAGGGTCTTCGCCACGCTGAATGATATGGATGGTCTGTTCGAGCTTGCCGGAGCCCGCTTTGGGCAGGGCGACTACAGCACTACGCTGACGGCAATGGAAGAAGCGCTGGCCCTCAACCCGCAGGATGCGGACGCCTGGGTGAACAAGGGGGTGGCGCTGGGGGCGCTGGGGCAGACCGAGGAGGCGCTAGCGGCGTACGAGCGGGCGCTGGCCCTCAACCCGCAGCATGCGAGCGCCTGGTATAACAAGGGGGTGGCGCTGGGGGCGCTGGGGCAGACCGAGGAGGCGCTGGTGGCGTACGAGCGGGCGCTGGCCCTCAACCCGCAGGATGCGGACGCCTGGTATAACAAGGGGATGGCGCTACGGGCGCTGGGGCAGACCGAGGAGGCGCTGGCGGCCTTTGAGCGGGCGCTGGCGCTCGACCCGCAGGATGCCATTGCTTGGAATGCGCG
>DASVWQ010000063.1:0-8449 GCA_036393135.1 Ktedonobacterales bacterium | reverse complement strand
TTTGATGATGGCGTTTACCTCATCTCACTGGCGCCCGCAGGCGATGCGGAGCGGGCGTTGGCGGAAGTGGCGCGGGCGCTGGGCTTGCGCGAGGAGCCAGGCGCTGATGCGCTCCAGCAGGTGACGGATACGCTGCGGACGGGGCGGAGTCTGCTCATCCTGGACAATCTGGAGCATCTGATGGACCTGGCGCCGCATGTCGCGTCGCTTCTGGCGGCCTGCCCACACCTGAAGATGGTCACCACCAGTCGGCAGCCGCTGCGCATTCGGGGCGAGCAGGAGTTTCTCGTGGCTCCGCTCGACATGGCGGCGGCGATGGCGCTCTTTCTAGATCGCGTGCGCTCTGTGCGGCCCACCCTCACCGGCTCGTCGGCGGAGAGCGAAGTCGCGCGTCAGATTTGCGCCCGGCTCGACTGCCTGCCGCTGGCGCTAGAACTGGCGGCGATGCGCGCCCGTGCGCTACCGCTGCCCGCGCTGCTAGAGCGGCTGGATTCGGCGTTGTCGCTGCTGACCGTGGGTTGGCGCGATCTCCCCGAACGCCAGCGAACCATGCGAGGCGCCATCGCGTGGAGTGTGGACGCCCTTTCGGAGAGTGAGGGGCGTGTCTTTCGGCGGCTGAGCGTGTTCTCTGGTGGTTGTTCACTCCAGGCTGCGCATGCCGTTTGCGCGCAAGCAGAGCAGAGCGCCGACGCGCTCTTTGACATCCTGGCGGAGCTTGCCGAGAAGAGTCTCCTGCAACTGGACCCGACCGACGGCGGCGCCCCACGGTTTCTCATGCTGGAGCTGATTCGCGCATATGGCAGAGAAACGCTGCGCGCATCTGGTGAAGAGGACGAGGTTCTTGCACGGCATGCGCGTTACTTTGTCGGGCTTGCTGGTGAGACGCATCAAGACAGTCCTCAGCGCATCCTGCGGGACATGGACAATGTTCGCGCGGCCCTCGTCTGGGCGATTCAGATGCGACGCCCGGAGCTTGGCCTGACGCTTGGCGCACGTATGGCTCGGTTATGGTACATGCGAGGCTATGCGAATGAGGGTGAGACGTGGCTTCGCGCGCTCCTCGACGTCGACGCCGAATCAAGCGCTGCCAGCGCGTCAGGCTTGCGTCTGGAAGTTCTCTACGCGGCAAGCCGTTTCGCGATGGATCGGCGAGACTACACGCGGGCGCAGCGCCTGGCGGAGGAGTCGCTGGCGCTGGCCCGCCAGGTAATCGACCCACTGGAGACGGCCAATGCGTTGGCGACGCTGGGCCACGTCGCCGAAGCGCGCGAGCGGTATGATGAGGCGCTCGCCTATTTCAGGGAAAGCCTGACCTACAGTCGCGAGGCGGCCAACGCTGACTCTATTGGACGTGCGTTGAGCAGCCTGGGGAACCTCGCGCGCATGCGGGGCGAATTTGAGTGCGCCGCCGCCTATCTCAGCGAAGCGCTCCAGATTGCGCGCGACAGGAATCTCACATGGGGCATTCTGGATACGATCACCAGCCTGGGACATGTCGCGTGCGAGCAGGGCGAGTACGACCGCGCGGCGACATACTACCGCGAGAGCCTGGAGTTGAGCGACAAGTTCTCCAATGAGGCGACTCTCGCGTGGCTGCTGGAGGGAGTTGTCGTGGTCGCCGCCGCGCGCGGAGAGTACGAGCGGGCCGGGCGTCTGTGCGCCGCCATTACCTGCCTGCGCCAAAGCACTGTGGTCGCGGCAGGCGGACATGCGTGGGCGCCATACGCGCGGGCCATCCAGACGAGTCGCGCGGCGCTGAGTGAGGAGCGCTGGGCGCGTGCGACAGCGTGCGAATCCGCGCCGCCGCACGCTGTTGAGTTCGCCCGCGCGCTGCTGAAATGACCACGTCCCTTGGCGTGGTGGAGCGCGTGGGCTATGACTTCAGGACCAGTTCACCATCTTTGAGCAGTAGCTCGCCATCGACCCAGACTTCGCCGCCGCCTGCCGCTGAGCGCAGGTCGCAGATCATGTCCCAGTGCAGTTGCGAGGTGTTCTTGCCGCCGCACTCGCGATAGCTATTGCCCAGCGCCATGTGGATGGTGCCGCCAATCTTCTCATCGAAGAGGATGTTGCGAATGCCGCGCTGGATGCCGAAGTTGTTGCCGACGGCGAACTCGCCCAGTCGGCTCGCCCCTTCGTCACTCGCCAGCATCTCCCGCAGGAAGTCCTCACCCTGCTCGGCGCGAGCCTCAACCACACGCCCGCCCTCGAACGTCAGGCGAATGTCGCTGACGAGTTGACCATTGACGACACTGGGAATCGTGAAGCGGATGTGACCCTCGGCTGAGTCCTCCAGCGGGCTGGTGAAGAACTCGCCGCTGGGGAAGTTGCGTTTGCCGTCGCTGTTGCGGAAGATGCGCCCGCCGAACCTTACGCGAATGTCGGTGTCCGGGCCGATGACGTGCGCCTCCTGCTTGTCCTTCAGCCAGTCCACATAGAATTGCTGCTCGCGGCCAAGCTCACGCCAGCGCGCGGCGGGGTCTTCGCTGTTCAGGAAACAGGCGTCGTAGACGAACTCGGTGAAGTCGCTCAGCGACATCCCCGCATCCTGGGCATAGGCGGCGGTGGGGAAGAGCGTCAGGCACCAACGATCCACATTGGGGTCCACGCGACTGCTGCGCTCGTCATAAAGCGTCCGCCCGACCTTGCCCGCGAGCGCGAGGCGCGCGGGATCAACGGCGGCGAGTTGGCGCGAATTGGTCTCGCTCATGATGTGGAGGCGCGCGTCCATCGCGTTGACAATCGCCTGGTCCGCCGGATTGATCCACGACAGTTGTTCGTCGGAGCCTTCTTTCAGCGCAATCTCGCGCGTCACAGGTAGCGCCAGGTTGACGACGGGATGGCCGCCCGCGCGGAGGGTCTCGCGGTAGACTTCGGCGACCAGCTCCTCAGCGGCGGGCGTCGCATTGATCGCCAGCAGCTCGCCCGGCTGGATAGAGAGACAATACTGGACGAGAGTCTTTGCCCAGCGTGGTATGCGCGACTCCATGTGGTTCCCTTCTCTGGCGACTGGCCTAGTTTGCGGTCACGGGGGTTGGCTCAGGCGCCCTTGCTTGCGCGCTGCTCCTGGAAGAACTGTAGCAGACTGGCGGCCTCAAGCGTATTCAGGCACTGCGCGGCGGTCAGCCAGCCTTTGCGCGCGACCCCAACGCCATAGCGCAGGTTGGCCAGGCTAGCAGGCGCGTGCGCGTCGGTGGTGATGGGGATGCGCACGCCGCGCTCGGTGGCGTAACGCAGCAGGCGCCAGTCGAGGTCGAGGCGGTGCGGGTCGCCGTTCAGCTCGATGGCCACGCGCAGCTCTCCGGCGCGGTCGATCACTGCCTCCAGGTCGGGGTTGTATCCCTCGCGCTGGAGCAGAATGCGCCCGGTCGGGTGGCCGAGAATGCTGCAATAGGGGTTCTCGATAGCGCGGATGAGGCGCTGAGTCTGCTCGTCCGGCGGCAGGTTGAAGTTGCTGTGGATCGAAGCGACAACGAAATCGAAGCTGGCGAGTGTCTCGTCGTCGTAGTCCAGCGTGCCGTCCTTCAGGATGTCGCACTCCGTCCCCTTCAGGATGCGCAGGCGTCCGGCAAACTCCTCGTTCAGGCGGTCGATCTCCTCGTGCTGACGCTTGACCCGCTCTGGCGAGAGACCATTGGCGTAGGCGGCGACCTGGCTGTGGTCACACATCCCCAGGTAGCGCATGCCCATCGCCAGCGTCGCTTCCGCCATCTCGCGGATGGTCGAGCCGCCATCACTCCAGTTGCTATGGACATGCAGCATGCCGCGAATGTCGCGCTCGGTGATCAGGGTGGGAAGGCGATGCTCAAGCGCGGCCTCGATCTCGCCACGGTCCTCGCGCATCTCAGGCTCCACGTACTCCATGCCAATCGCGGCGTAGATGTCGGCTTCGTCGGCGCAGGGGATGCTCTCTTCGCCGCGAAATAGCCCGTATTCGTTGATCTTGATGCCCTGCGCATGGAGGCGGGTGCGCAACGCGACATTGTGCTCCTTCGAGCCGGTGAAGTGGTGGAGTAAATAGGGGTACTCGCCGTCGAGGACCACGCGCAGGTCGAGCGCGATGCCGCCACGCAGGACCACGCTCGTCTTGGTGTCGCCGCTGCCAGTGACGCTCGCTACCTCGGCATGCTCCACCAGAGCGCGCATAAGGGCGGCGCGGTCGTCGTCGCGCTGGACGCTAGCCACGATGTCCGCATCCTTGACGGTCTCCTTGCGGCGACGGATGCTGCCCGCGACGTGCAGGCGCACCGTCTCCGGCAGCGCGCGAAGGGTCGCGGCGATCTGCTCGGCGAACCCCTCGGCGATGTCCAGGCGGAAGCGGCTCTGGTGCTCGGTGACGAAGACAAGACCTTTGAGAATATTCTCCTGACTCTTGGCGCCGAAGCCGGGCAGCGCGGCGATTTTACCTTCCTCGGCGGCCTGGCGCAATTGATCCAGCGTCGTCACGTCGAGCGCCTGGTTGATCTGGCGGATGCGCTTGGCGCCCAGTCCGGGGATGCGCAGCATCTGCCGCAGTCCTGGGGGAATGCGCTCCGCCAGGTCATCGTAGACGCGCATGTGGCCAGTTGTCACCAGTTCGGTGATGCGCGCTACGAGCGACTTGCCCAGCCCTGGCACGCCGACCAGGCCACCGCTGGCGACGATCTCGCTGATGTCGCCCTCCAGCCCTCCGATGGCGCGCGAGCCATTCTGATAGGCGCGCACCTCAAACGGGTTGGCGCCATCGAGTTCGAGCAGTTGGGCGATCTCGTCGAGCATGGTGGCGACTTGCTGCTTGCTGATGGGTTCAGTCGAGTTCTGCGACATGCGCCTGCCTTTCAGTCTCGGCGAGAGTCAGCGCGGAGAGGTCGTATTGGGGCGCTGGCCGCGCTGACAGCTCGAATGGCTGCAATCCCTTGAGCCGCTTGGCGAGCCAGCGCTTGCAATCGAAGTGCGCCAGCATCCACGCGACCAGTTCCTTCTCGACGAAGAGGGCGTCCCAGGTGTCCGCGTCGGGCAGATCGTCGCCAGGCAGGATGCGCTTGCCACAGTTGGCGCAGCGGATGTCCCCCGCCGCGATGGCGGCCTCGAACCAGCGATACATGAAGACGTTATAGTCATCCATGCTCATCTGGGCGAGCGGCTTGCCAGGCCAGCCGTTGTCGGCGGGGCGCGGCGCCTGCGCAAAGTCGCCGTCACCCGGCCCCAGCGCCACCAGCGGCCCGCGCGACTGCTCGCTGACCACGCCATCTGGTTCGCCCGTGATCGCACGGCGAATCAGTCCCTCAGCCTCAAACCACGCCAGTAGCTCCGCCTCGTTCGCATCAGCGTCCACGCCGATTTCCTCCCGCCTGGGCGCGCATGGGCGCTCCGCTCGCGCGCGTTCTTCCATTCTACCGCGCGTATGCGGCAGCGGCTACCCGCTGGACGTGCTACCATTTAGCCTGAATGCGCTTGGAGCGGGTGAGCCAAAGGGCTGCCTGCGGCGCGCGGCGCGATGGGGCGCCACACACAGCAAGGGAGTAGAGACACGATGACACAGCGGACCCGTATCGCGACCAGCGACGCGCCGGCGGCGATTGGCCCCTATAGCCAGGCGATTGCGTCAGGCGATTTCATCTTCTGTTCGGGGCAGGTCGCGCTCGATCCAGCGAGCGGTGAGCTGGGGCCCGACGATGTGCAGGCCCAGACCCGCCGCGCGCTGGAGAACTTGAGCGCGGTCCTCAGCGCGGGCGGCGCCACGCTGGGCGATGTCGTCAAGACGACAGTCTTCCTGGTGCGAATGGATGACTTCGCCGCCATGAATGAGGTCTACGGCGAGTACTTCGCATCTGAGCCGCCAGCGCGCTCGACCATTGCGGTCGCGGCGCTGCCCAAGGGCGCGCGGGTGGAGATCGAGGCTATCGCCGTTCGGCGGCGCTAGGACGCGGCGCGAGCGGGCATTTGGCGCGACCAGGCGCCTAAATGCCCGCTCGAACGTATACAATGTGAGATACTTTATGTGCTGTGGAGCGCCGGGGATCCGGCGCACGCGCACGACAGAGGGTGGGACAGCATGGAAAAGCGCATCGGCGTGCGCCTGAGTACGATGGAGATTGTTCTCCTCGCGCTGCTGCTGGGACTGCTGGGGCTAGGTCTGCTGCAGGCCCGCCAGCAGGCTCAACTCGAACGCCAGCTTGCCGCCGAAGCCGCTGAGGCCGAGCGTTAGCGACCACCCACGACGCCCTATCCACCGACGCGCCGGGTGGGTGGGGCGTCCGCGTGTCTGTTGGCGCTCAGGGCGTCAGTGATGTGGCGCTGGATGTGGTACTCTGGGAATCCGCTGCACGGCGGAGGAGCGGATAAGACGTGAACGTGATCGATCTGGACAAGAAGCTCAGCACGTTGGTGAGCAGGCATAAAGAACTTGAAGCGCTCATGGCGGACCCCCAAACCGCCAGCGACCCGGCGCTTTTGCAGCGCTATGGGCGAGAGTACGCGGGGCTGAACGACGTGGTCGCGCTCTATCAGGAATTGCGCGCCACGCGAGAGCAGATCGCCGCGACCGAGGGCATGATCGCGGAAGGGCTGGACGCTGACCTCAAAGAGATGGCCTACGACGAGTTGGGCTCGCTGCGGGCAAGCGAAGAGCGGCGGACTGAGGCGCTGCGCATCGCCCTGCTGCCGAAAGACATCATGGACGACCGAGACGCCATCGTGACCATCCAGGCGGGCGCGGGCGGCGATGAGGCGGGCCTGTTTGTGGCCGACCTCTTTCGCATGTATACCCGCTACGCTGATATGCGACGCTGGCAGGTCGAAGTGCTGGACTCAAATGAGAGCGGCATTGGGGGCTTCAAGGAAGTCGTGATGGAGGTGCGCGGCAAGGGCGCCTACTCGCGGCTGAAATACGAGGGCGGCACACATCGCGTGCAGCGGGTTCCGGCGACCGAGAGCCAGGGGCGCATCCACACCTCGACGGCGAAGGTTATCGTCCTTCCGGAAGCCGAGGAGATCGAGATCGAGATTCGCCCAGAGGACATCCGCGTGGATGTCTACCGCTCCACCGGACACGGTGGCCAGAGTGTGAATACGACTGATTCCGCTGTGCGCATCACGCACTTGCCGACGGGGCTGGTGGTGACGTGCCAGGATGAGAAATCGCAACTGAAGAACAAGACCAAGGCGCTCGGCGTACTGCGGTCGCGGCTATGGGACCTGGAGCAGCAGAAGCGCGCCTCAGAGCTGGGCGCGGCGCGGCGCTCGCAGGTGCAGACGGGTGACCGCAGCGAGAAAATCCGCACCTACAACTTCCCGCAGGACCGCATCACCGACCACCGTATCGGCATGACGGTGCATAATCTGCCGCGCGTGCTGGATGGCGAGCTGGATGCGCTGATCGATGCGCTGATCACCGCTGACCAGGCGGCGAAGCTGGCCGCTGGCGCGGACGAGGACTGAGCGGCGAGCGCAGGCGGGCCAGGACCGTGGCGTTCTGGCTCGCTGGCCCTCTCCTATATGAGAGTTGGCGAGTACGACATGGCACACAGGCAAATTCGGAATGCGCGCTGGTTTCCCCAGCCGCAGGCGATCCAGGCGGTATTCTTCGACGTCGGGTTTACCCTGGTTGAAACATCGCCTTCGATTCCCGTCATCGTGCGGGGCATCATGGAGCGCCGTGGCACACCGGTCGCGCTGGAGTGCCTGCAGAAGAGCTATCCGCGAGCGGAGACGCACTTCGGCGAGTTGACGCGCGCCGCGCCCGGCACATGGGGCGACGAGGCGGAGATCGCGCAGATGTGGCGGCGCTACTTCGTGGAGCTGCTGCGGCCATGCTTCGGAGCGAAGGGCGAGAAGGCGCTGGAAGGCGCCGCCGCCGACATTCAGGTGGAGTTCGATCAGGCCATCCATTACGCGCTCTATCCTGATGTCGAACCGACGCTGGCGGCGCTACGCGAACGCGGCATGAAGCTGGGTGTCGTCTCCGACTGGGGTATTGCCCTGGGGATGATTATGCGGCAGCTAGGACTGACCGAGTACTTCGACTTCGCTGTCATCTCGGCGACCGCTCGCCGCGCCAAGCCCGATCCTGAACTCTATCGCCTCGCGCTCGACCGCGCCGATGTCGTCGCCGACTACGCGATTCATGTCGGCGATAGCTACGTGCGTGATGTGCTGGGCGCGCGAGCGCTCGGCATCCACCCCATCCTCATCGACCGGATGCGCATGTTGCAGCCCAGCGTCGTGGACTGCCCGCTGGTCTACGATCTCTATGAGGTGCTGGATCTGCTGGATGTGGCGCGTCCGTCGCGCGAAGCAGCCGGGGACAAGCTGGCCTAGGGGCGCGCGACTTCGTGATCGGAGGGATCCGATGCGCCTGACGCGCCCGCCTCAGCGTTATTCAGTGAGCGCAATTGCAGCAGGAATGCGGCGTTGAAGCGCTGGTCGCAGTGTCCGCACGAGACGGCGCGGCTGTACTTGCGCACGCGCG
>DASVWQ010000062.1:0-3780 GCA_036393135.1 Ktedonobacterales bacterium | reverse complement strand
GCGCTGACCTGAAGAAGTGAGGCGCCTTATGTCACCTGAAGAGCGGAAAGCGCTCCTCATCCACGCGCTCGACGACATCTGGAACAGAGGCGCCCTGGAGGCTGCTGACGCCCTGGCGGGAGCTGAGTTCGCTGCTGAGTCAAACACGCTGGGCCTGGCGCCGCACGCTGGACTCGCCCAGGTCAAGCGGTCGGTCGCTTTGTACCGCGCCGCATTCCCTGACCTGCGCGTCACCTTCGATGATGTGCTGGCGGAAGCTGAGATGGTCGCCATACGCTTCACCGCGACTGGCACGCATCTCGGCCAGATGCTGGGCATCCCGCCTACAGGGAAGCGCGTGACGGTCGAAAATATCACCATCTATCACCTGCGCGATGGAAAGATCATCAGCCAGCATGGCCTGACCGATACGCTGGGACTGCTCCAGCAGTTGGGCGCCGCGCCGCCACAGGGTCGGACAGGCGCGTAGGCGCCCACCGCGCCTCCTGACCGCGCGCAGCCGGAAGGAGCTGATTCGGGGTATCGTTGAGGAAATGGCGAACACTCAGCGACCCGATGATGTTGCACCGGCGCGCATGGCAGGAGACTGTGGCATGACGACGATTCGCGCGATTACCCTGTTCATTGGCGACCCGCATCCGTTGGGGGGCGCGGTCATCGCGCGGGCGGCGGCGTTCCTGCGGAGCGCGCAGGCCAGCGCCGAGGCCGAGGGTTACGTCGTCCAGACGACGCGCCTCGCGACGCGACCGCTGCTGGGAGACGCGGCGGGATGGGATGACGCGCGGCTGCTGGCCTACGCCGCCGACCTCCAGCGGGTCTGCGCGGCGGAGGGAGTGGCGTTCGTCTCGCTCGGCCCGGCGCCCGTCTGGGACCCTGCCTTCCCGTTGGCGCGTCTCGGCCTGCTGGTGGACCTGCTGACGCCGCATCCCGCGCTGAACGCGACGGCGCAGATCGCCTGGGGCGAGCATCCGCCGCGCTGGGAGGCGGCGCTGGCGGCGGCGCGAGTGATGCGCGGGCTGGCGGAGGCGAGCGCGGGCGAGGCGAACTTCCGCTTCGCGTTGCTGGCGATGTGCGAGCCGGGCGGGCCATTCTTCCCGCAGGCCTACGCGCGCGGGCCAGAGTGGAGCGTCGCCTTCGGCCTCCAGAGCGCGGGACTGGTCGGCGAGGCGATTCGCGCGGCGGTCGGCGCGGCGCCGGATGAGGACGATGGCGCGGCGCGGCTGCCCGCCATCGAGCTCGGCGTGCGGGCGGCGCTGGCGGAGGAGGCGCGTCCGGTCGCGGGGCTGGTCCAGCGGCTCGCGGAGGAGGCGGGCTTCACCTACGGCGGGGCCGACCTCTCGCCAGCGCCGATGGGCGGTGAGAGTATCGCGGCGGCGATGGAGCTGGCGGGGCTGGGTCGCTTCGGCGCGCCGGGGACGTTGGCGCTGGCGGCGACGCTGACGGCGGCGATTCGCGGCGCGGCGGCGGAGGTGGCGCCCGCGTGCGGCTATTGCGGACTGATGCTGCCCGTGCTGGAGGATGCGACGCTGGGCCAGCGCGGCGCCGAGGGGCTGCTCAGCGTCACCTCGCTGCTGGCGTATTCGGCGGTCTGTGGCACAGGACTGGATACCACTCCGCTCCCCGGCGACGCCCCCCTGCCCGCTGTGGCGGCGCTGCTGGCAGATGTGGCGGCGCTGGCCTGGCGCCTGCGCAAGCCGCTCTCGGCGCGCCTCTTCCTGACGCCGGGCGCGCGGGCGGGCGACATGACCAGCTTCACCTCGCCCTACCTCACGAATACCCGCGTGCTGCCACTCTAGCGCCCGTCCCGCGTGGTTGACAGGCCGCGCTGCGCGCCAGTAGACTGACGGCGGTGTGATGCGCGTCATGAGCGAGCGGAGAGGAGCGGCGCAAGCATGCGGCGAAGTCTACGCGGCGCTCGTGCGCGGCTGGCGGTGGCGCTGCTGCTTGCGCTGGCCTGGTTGCTGGCGGGTGGCGCCGTCGCGCTGGCCGCGCCCGCGCTCGCCAGTGACCCCACCCCCGTCGCTGGGACGCCAGAGATTGGGACGCCCGCGACCACGCCGACGATTCTCCCCGCGCCCACCGACGTCACGCTGCCCGCCGATAACGTCGCGCCGGCCGGGCCGCCGATTGGACCGTTCGTGCAGTCGGCCACGCTCACCTGTGGCGCGGCGCTGGTCGCGCTGGTCGTCACCGTCGTCAGTATGATGCTGCTGCTGCGACGCGGCTATGGCCCCTTCCTACGGGCGCTCGTGCGCGGCTCCAGCGGCGACGACGAAGCTGGCTCCGGGCGGGCCGCTGGCGGGCGGCGCGGCGGACGGCGCGTGGGCCGTGGCTAGCCCCACGACGCGGCGCGCCCCACGCCGCATCGCTCTGGGGCGGATCGAGCTGGGCGCGGGAATCGCCGCCATCGCGATTGGCCTGCTGACGCTGCCGATGACGTTGCTGGCGCCGCTGTATCCCGTCTGCCCGGCGGCGGCGCGTGGCGCCACGACCTGCGCGGCGGCCTCGGCGCGCTCGGTCTCGCTGCTGGCCACGCAGCCTGGCGCGGCGGTCTGGGCGCTGCTGCTGACGCTGCTCGTGATCACTCTGGCAGGCGGAATCGGAGCCATCGCCGACGCTCGCGCGCAGCTCGCCGCCGATGCCCGGCTGGTGGCGGGGCGCGGAATGCTCGCGCTGTGGGTCGCGGCGCTGCTGATCTTCGCCGCCTGCGCGCTTGGCTCGCGTGGGCCGCTGGGCCTGCTTTATCTGCCTTCGACGCTCGCTCTGGCGCTGGCGGCGTATGTCGCGCTGCTGCGGCGGCTGGTGGCGCGGCGCGCGACATCCGATGGCGCCGCCAATGGATAGCTGAGGAGAATGCCGACATGGACGAGAACGCGGAAGGCCGCAGCGTCATCATCTTCGACCTCTACGGCACGCTGGTTGGCGGCTATTCCTACTCGCAGCACGAGCGCGCGGTCGCCGCGATGGCGGAAGTGACGCGTGCGGGCGATCACGCGGTTTTCGCGCGGCGCTTCTCATATGACACATGGGTCGCGCGTGGCACAGGCCAGTTTCCTGGTGTCGCGGAGAATATCGCATGGATCTTTGAGCAGGAGGGCTGGCCGCTCGACGCGCAGGCGCTCGTCGAGGCTTCGCGCCTGCGAATGGACTTCATGGCGACGGGGCTGGAGCCGCTGCCCGGCGCGCCTGAGGCGCTGGTGACGCTCCGCGGACGTGGCTATCGGCTGGGCCTCATCAGCGATTGCTCCTCCGAGACGGTCGAACTCTGGCCAGAGCTGCCGTTCGCGCCGCTGATCGAGGAGCCGGTCTTCTCCTGCGCGGTTGGCTACCTGAAGCCGCACCCGCGCATCTACGAGATCGCCTGCGAGCGGCTGGCGGTCGCCCCGGAGGCATGCGTCTATGTCGGCGACCGGCCCGAAGAGGTGATCGGCGCACGGGCGGCGGGGATGTGGGCGCTGCGCGTGCGCCCGGTCCACAACGACACCTACGAGGCGCGCGAGGAGGGCCGCCCCTCCTGGGACGGCCCGGAGATCGACGCGGTGGCCGAGCTGCCCGCCATTCTGGACGGCGAGCGGCTCGTGTGAGCGCGACAGACGCGGCTCAGCCGTTCCCCATGCCATAGAAGAAGCGGCGCGCCCAGCCCCAGCCCAGGCTCGTCAGGCTGAGCCGCTGGAAGTGCAGCGCGTTCAGTTCCGGCGGTATGGTGTAGACCTGGCTGGACCAGTAGACCGGGCGGATGAAGTTCTCGCGCATCGGTAGCAGTCGCAGCGCGTGCTGCCA
>DASVWQ010000061.1:0-2383 GCA_036393135.1 Ktedonobacterales bacterium | reverse complement strand
CAATCGGCTCGCGCGGGAAGGTCATCAGCGGGTGGAGCGCGGCGCACTGCGCCCCGCGCGCGGCGGCGGCGGCCAGCGGCGCCATGCCCAGCGCGCCGCTCAGGTGGACGACGCCCTGTCCCGCGCGCCACGCGACCGCCTCGGCAACCACGCGGATGTCGTCGTCGCGGGTGGCGATGAAGATGAGATCGCACTGCGCGGCCAGCGTGTCGGCGTCGGGCAGCGCGGCCACCCCCGCGACGCGGCTGGCGACCTCGCGCGCCGTGGCCAGCCGACGTGAGGCGATGGCGACGGGGAGCAGGCCGGCGTCGCCGCCCCGCGCGCCCAGCGCGACCAGCAGCGCGCTCCCCACCGCGCCCGCGCCGATGATCCCGACCCGTAGTAGCGCCGTCTCCCCCTCCTCGCGCTCTGGCATGCGGCTCGCTCCTCCTCTCGCGGCGGCGTGTCTCTGCGCATCACGATACCACGCGCCGCTGTCACAACTCTGTCGCAGTTGTGTCGCGCGGGCGGCGTTTGGCCTACTCGCGCTGGCATTCGTCGCCACGACGTGTTAGAGATATATCGTAAGTTGTCCACGCTGGCGCTGGTGGAGTGACGCGCCGGCCGCATGACAGGCAGGGAGTGAAGCGCTATGAAGAATCGTGTGGCGCTGGGCGTAGCAGGCGGGCTGCTGCTCGCCATCGGGCTGGCGATAGGTGTGATCGTGGGGCCGGGCCTCCAGGCGCTCGCCGCTGGCGGACATCCGAACGCGGCGGCGGCCAACACCCCAACTCCGGCGGCTGGCGCCTACTGTCAGCTCTATATCCAGACCGTCAGCAAGGACCTCGGTGTGAACCAGTCGCAGCTCCAGAGCGCGAACAAAGACGCGCTCCAGGCGGTCATCAACAAGATGTACGCCGACGGCAAGATCTCGCAGGCGCAGAAGACGAGCGCCGAGCAGGAACTGACGCAGTACGCGAGTGACCCATGCGCGGCGATTGCGGCGATGGCCAGCCACAAGGGCGCTGGGAGCGTGTCCAGCGGCGCCGCCTCCCAGGCGCTGAGCGGCGCGCGGTCGGCCCTGCTGACGGCGGTGGCGGGCGCGCTACACATCTCCAGCGCGTCGCTCCAGAGCGAGCTGAATGGCGGCAAGACGGTCGCTCAGGTCATCAGCGAGAAGGGCGCGAGCAAGAGCGCGGTCAACGCAGCCTACCTGAGCGCGGCGCAAGGCCAGCTCAACGCGGCGGTGAAGGCTGGCACGATGACGCAGGCGCAGTCCACCTCAGCCTATAGCTTCCTCCAGCAGATCGTCGCCAGTGGCCACTATCCGCTGCTGGATCGCGGCGGCGACTACGGCGCAATGGCCCCCGCCGGGATGTTCTCGCCCGCCGGAATGCCTGGCCCCGCCGGGATGATGTGGGGCAATTGACTTCCCGCTAGCCACATCACGCGCCCCGGACGCGCTCCTGTGAGCGTAGCCGGGGCGCATTCCTGAGCGCCGCTGAGCGGGTCAAACGAGAGGATGACGCAAGCCCATGAACTCAGCAGAGATGCGTGTGCAGCCGGACCTGTTGCGCGGCAAGGTGGCCATCATCACGGGCGCCAGCCGGGGCATCGGCGCCAGCGCGGCGCGGGTCTTTGCGGCGGCGGGGGCGTCGGTCGCGCTGGCCGCGCGCAGCGAGCGGGAGCTGGCCGCGCTGGTAGATGAGCTGGCGGCGAGCGGCGGGCGCGCCATCGCGGTCCCCACCGATGTCGGCGACGCGGAGGCGGTCGCGCGGCTGGTGGAGCGGACGGTGAGCGCTTTTGGTCGGCTCGATGTGGCCTTCAACAACGCTGGCGCGACCCATATGCCTGCGCCACTGGCCGATCTCGGAGTGGAGGACTTCGACCGCGTAACGCGCGCCTCGCTGCGGGGCGTCTTCCTGGCGATGAAGTACGAGCTTCCGGCGATGCTGGCGAGCGGCGGAGGAGCCATCGTCAACATGGCGTCCACGGCGGGCGCGCAGGGCGTGCGAGGCATGTCGGCCTACGTCGCCGCCAAGCACGGCGTCATCGGCCTGACGGAGAGCGCCGCGCTGGAATACGCCGCGCGGGGCGTGCGCGTGAACGCCATCGCGCCCGGCCCGATCATGACCGAGCGGCTGGCCGCGCTGAGCGACGAGCAGCGAGCGCCGGTGGCGCGCGCTGTGCCGATGGCGCGGCTGGGGCTGCCAGAGGAAGTCGCCACGCTGGCGGCCTGGCTCTGCTCCAGCCAGGCCAGCTACATCACCGGCGCAACCATCGCCGTGGATGGTGGCCGTCTCGCCGGCATGTGACCGGGCGCGGCGCCACGGCGCGATGAGCGCGACATGAGCTATCCCACTATCCCAGAAGAATGGATGCGCGACATGAGTGACTGGAATCG
>DASVWQ010000060.1:0-2044 GCA_036393135.1 Ktedonobacterales bacterium | reverse complement strand
GCTCTGGCCGCCCTGCTCGGCAAGCGGCAGAGCACGATCGAACACTGGGCGAGGACAGGGCGAGTGCCAGCGCAATGGCAAATACCGCTCATGTCGCTCGCTCGCCAGAGAGGTGTGATCTTGGAAGCCAAAGACTTTGTCGAACTCAAGCCCACCCCGATCCAGCAGGCAGAGGGCCGCCTCGGCATTCTTCTCGTCGGCCTCGGCGCCGTCGCCTCCACGTTCATCAGCGGCGTCGAACACGTCCGTCGCGGCAGCGGCCGACCCATCGGCTCGCTCACCCAGATGGGTACCATCCGCCTTGGCAAACGAACGGAAAACCGCTCGCCCCTCATCCGCGAATTCGTCCCGCTCGCGAACCTCGACGACATCGTCTTCGGCGCCTGGGACCCCTTCCCCGACAACGCCTACGAGGCAGCGGTGAAGTGCCACGTCCTCGACCGCCACGAACACATCGAGCCCATTGCCGAGTTCCTCAAGTCCATCAAGCCCATGCCCGCCGCCTTCGACCAGCACTACGTCAAGCGCCTCGACGGGCCCAACGTGAAGCGCGGCACGAAGGCGGAACAGACCGAGCAGATTCGCGCGGACATTCGCAACTTCAAGTCCGCAAACAATTGCGACCGCCTCGTCATGGTTTGGTGCGCCTCGACCGAGATCTACATGAAGGAGGGGCCAAGCCACCTCAATCTCGAAAGCTTCGAGGCGGCGCTCGACGCCAACGATGAAACTATCGCTCTCTCGATGCTCTACGCCTATGCCGCACTGATGGAAGGCGTTCCCTTCGCCAACGGCGCCCCCAACCTGACTGCTGACATTCCGGCGCTGGTCAAGCTGGCGATCGACCAGGGCGTTCCGATCTGCGGCAAGGACTTCAAGACCGGCCAGACCCTGATCAAGACGGCGCTCGCGCCGATGCTGAAGGCGCGCATGCTCGGCCTCAATGGCTGGTACTCGACAAACATCCTTGGCAACCGCGACGGTGAGGTGCTCGACGATCCGGAGAGTTTCAAGACCAAGGAAGAGTCGAAGCTCGGCGTCCTCGAGTACATCCTCCAGCCCCAGCTCTATCCCGAACTCTATGGCGATGTCTACCACAAGGTGCGGATCAACTATTACCCGCCCCGTGGCGACGACAAAGAGGGCTGGGACAACATCGACATCTTCGGCTGGCTCGGCTACCCTATGCAGGTCAAGATCGACTTCCTTTGCCGCGATTCGATTCTCGCCGCGCCCCTTCTTCTTGACGTCGCTCTCCTCCTCGACCTCGCCAAGCGAGCCGGCATGAAGGGCATCCAGGAATGGCTGTCCTTCTACTTCAAGAGTCCGCAGCACGCCGCCACTGTGTACCCGGAGCACGACATCTTCATCCAGCAAACGAAGCTCAAAAACACGCTACGCTGGATGATGGGCGAAGAGCAAATCACCCACCTCGGTCTCGAGTACTACCAGGAGTAACAGGTAGCCGCAACTGAATGTAGGGGCGGGTCCTGGACCCGCCCGTCAGCGCACTGCCTCTACCGCTCGCGCGCCTTCGTCGTCGGCGCGGGCGTGGCCTGCGGAGCCTCCGTCGCGGCGGGAGACACGCCGAGCATATCGCGCGCCACCTGCTTGATGTGGCCAGGGGTGAGCTGGTACAGCTCGCGCAAGATCGAGACGGCGCCATGCTCGATGAACTTGTCGGGCAGGCCGATGATCTCCAGCTTGACCTCGCCCAGCAGGCCGCGCGCGTTCAGCAGCTCCAGCACGGCGCTGCCGAAGCCGCCCGCCGCCACGCCATCCTCGATGGTGATGAGGTGTCCCGTCGCCTGCGCCAGCCGCACGATCAGATCTTCGTCCAGTGGCTTGGCCCAGCGCGCATTCACCGCGACCGCGCGGATGCCGTCCTCGTCCAGCAGCTCCTTCGCCGCCTGGCTGACCAGCGCCACCATATGCCCATAGCCCAGGATCGCCACATCGCTGCGCGCGATGTCGGCCTCCGGCGTCAATACCTCCGCCTTGCCCACCGGCAGTATCCGCAGCTCCTCGTCCATCGCCACGCCCA
>DASVWQ010000059.1:0-15150 GCA_036393135.1 Ktedonobacterales bacterium | reverse complement strand
TGGCGCGTTGAGTACGATATGCGAAGCGTGGATTGAGGCTCCATCCGCCAGGGAAGCGTCGCGCGGTGGCGCTCGCGCCGTGAGGAGGCGTCATGGGTGAGCTGCAGGGCCGCGAATTGGGCGGCTATCAGCTTCTGGATGAGATCGGCGGCGGCGGCGTCGCCGAGGTCTACCATGCGCGCCAGCTTGCGGGCGGCGGGCCCGATGTCGTGGTCAAGGTCATCTTCAAGGAGTTTGCGCGCCAGCCCGGCTTCGCGCGCAACTTCGCCTATGTCACCGAGGCATCCGCGCGTCTCGCCAACCATCCGCATATCCTGCCGCTGGTAGCGCACGGTGAGGAGAACGAATACCTCTATCTCGTGACACCCTACGTCAAGGAGGGTACGCTCGCCGATTGGATCCACAAGGGCGGGCGGCTTGGCGCAAGCGATGTGGGACCATTCTTCCAGCAGTTGTGCGGCGCGCTGAGCTATGCCCACAGCCTCGGCGTGGTCCACGGCAACGTCAAGCCCAGCAACGTCTTCCTGCACGAGGGGCGACACGTCCTGCTCGGCGATTTCGGCCTGCTCTGGGATGTCCGCGCGCTTGACCCCGCCTGGTCTGGTTCTGGTGTCGAGGCGTTCGAATACCTCGCTCCTGAAGTCTTCGACGGCCAGATCACGCAGGCCGGCGACATCTACAGCCTCGGCGCGACGCTCTTCCACGCGCTGACCGGCCAAACGCCGTTCCACATGAATAAGCTCGGCGACCTGATCGCCGCCGCCCACCGGCAACAGCAGCCCAGCCTCGCCCAGCAACAGCCGCCGCTCGCGCCAGCCATCACAGCGCTTGACCCGGTGGTGGCGCAGGCAATGGCCAAGCGCCCCGAAGACCGCTTCGCATCGGCGTTGCTCGTGGCGCAGAACATCGACGGCGCGCTGCGTCAGGCCGCCGCGATGGGCGTCCCCGCCACGCCCCCAAATGGCCAGCAGCAATGGCAACCCTACGCTTCCACCCCAATCTCGGCGGGCGTCTTTAACGTCGCGGGTGGTCCGGTCGCGCCGATCCAGATGAATGGCGCTCCCGGCCTCGATGGTATTATCCCGCTGACCCAGCTTGAGACAAACTTCCCACCACTGCCATCGACCGGGCTGGTGGATGAAGGAATGGACCAGGCTGGCGTGGCGCTGAGTGGCGGCCTCGCGTTCAATCCGGGCGGCTCGCAGGTCATCGAACCGCCGACCATGCGCATCCCCACTCCGCCTACCCACCAACCCGCCGATGTCACCAACTTCCAGACCACGCGCCAGCCGCTCCAGCAGTCCGGCCAGCCACCCATTCCGCAGCCGATCACCGCGCCGCGCATGGGGCCAAACGAAGGGAGCGCGGAGCCGCTCGAAGATCTGGACGAAGATGGCGCCTGGGACCTGTCGCAGCATATGCCCGCCCTGCGACGCGGCGATGTGGATGAGGAGATGGACGCCGCTGCGTCAGGTAATTTCTCACCGACCGAGCTTGGTCTGCCACGCCTGACAAATCCTGAGATGGCTGGTCTGCCGCAAGACTGGCAAAACCTGCTGACCGACGAGAACGCCCGGCATCGGCACGATCCTTTCGCTGAGTCACAGGGCGCGCTGCTGCCAATGATCCCACCGTCCGACCGCCTGGCGGAGCCATACGCGCAGCCAGATTCCGGCAGGCGCGGCGAGCGCTGGAACGACGCCGAACCAGAACGCCAGCGCGCTAACACCCCCCGGCGCGCTGGCGGCGTGGATGACGCGGATATGGCGGTCAGCCCGCCGCGATCCCGCAAGCGCGACGACGACAGCAACGGCCAATTCGACGGCCAATATGAGAGCCAGGGCGCCAACAGGCGATCCCGGCGGCGAATGGACGACGCGATTGCCTACTCTGAGCCATTGTCTTCCGGGCGAAGAGTCTGGACCGACCGCCAGACCATCGTAAACGTCGGCAAGCGAATCAGCCTGACGCCGTTCATCCTGGCGGCGCTGGCGCTGGCAATTGTATTTGAGTTGGCAGGATTCGCCGTGACGCGCCCCGATCTCTGCGTCAGCCATGCCTGTGCCGTGGTCGCGGGCGAGGTGCAGAAGTACGCGCCGGACCTGCGCATTCCGGGAGCGCCCGCGCCAATCACCTTCGCGCCAGCTGACTTGAAGATCACCGCCGCCACCGATGACACAGGGAGCCAGACGGTCACGCTGACCAACTCAGGCGCCCGCCCTGTCACCTGGAGCGCCTCGACCACTCTCGACTGGCTGAGTGTCAGCCCAGCCAGCGGCGCGCTGACGCCCGGCGCCCACGTCCGCCTCACGCTGACCGCGCGCCCCAGTGGCGTCTCGCCTGGCAGCTACCTGGCCGGACTGGTGGTGGACGCGGCGACTGGCCAGTCAACTCAGCCGGTAGCGTTGGTCGTGACCCAGGGGCCAGTCCTCACGGTCACACCCGCCTCGCTGAAGTTTCAAACATGCGGCGACGCCCAACCGCTTGCCATCGCCAACGCTGGCGGCGGCAAGCTGACCTTTACCGCCACGCCGTCGCAGTCGGTCGCGCTGAGTATCAGCCCGGCCAGTGGCGCAGTGGCAGCGGGCGCGCAGGCGACCGTCTCAGTGACGCTCTCGTGCAGCGCCACAGCGGGCCAAAACTACGCGGTGATCCTCGTCAGCAACGGTGGCAGCGTCCAGGCGACTGTCACCTACGGATGAGGCCTAGCGCCGCGACCTTCAATGGTTTATCGCAGGAGCAATGGAACATATGCGCTTTCTCGTCACCGTAGACGACCGTGACATCAGCGTCGCGCTAGCCGAGCCAGACGGCGCCGCGACCGAGGCCGAGGTGGACGGCGTGACGACGCCGCTCGATTGGCGGGCGCTCACAGCGGCGGCCCGCTCGCTGGCCACAGGCGCGGACGAGGTGGGCCACTATAGCCTGCTCGTCGGCGCCACATCTTACGATGTCTATGCGCGGCGCATCGAGTCAGACGACGCAGGCGAGGGGGCCCAGAGCTACGAGATTACCGTCGGCGCACGCGTGTACGCCGTCACACTGCGCGATGAGCGGACCCAGGCGCTGGGACGCCTCGCGGGCGGCGCGCATCATTCCGGCGACGCCACGATCAAGGCGCCGATGCCAGGACTGGTCGTGAACGTGCTGGCGGAGGAAGGGCAAACGGTCGAACGCGGCCAGGCGGTTGTGGTGCTGGAAGCGATGAAGATGGAGAACGATCTCAGCACCCCGCGCGCGGGCCTCGTCAAGAGCGTGCGCGTGAAGAAGGGTCAGACCGTCAACCAGAACGACATCCTCGCCGTCATCGGCGATGCGGGGGCGAGCGAGGCCAGCGACGCCGACGCCGAAGATGAGATCGCCGACTGATCCCGCGACCCAACCCAGGCAGCCGCCAGAGGAACCACGCATGATACCGCTCGACCTGCTCATCACATCCACTGGCGGCGAGGTCATTTCTCCGGGCGCCCGCGAGGCGTTCAGCGGGTTCGCCCATGATTCGCGCCAGGTTGAGCCTGGAGCCGTCTTCGTCGCCGTGCGCGGACTGCATGGCGATGGCCACGACTATCTGGAGGCGGCGGCGGAGCAGGGCGCGGCGGCGGCTCTGATCGTCCACGACCGACGAACGGCGCTAGAGGAGATGCGCCCCGGCGTCTTCGAGCGGCTGGAGCGCGCGGGTGTCGCCGTCATCGCGGTTGCGGATACCCGCGCGGCGCTGCGGGCATACGCCGAGGCAGCGCTGCGGCGCTGGGCGCCTACCGTCATCGCCGTGACGGGCGGCGTTGGCAAAACGACCACCAAGGAAGCGCTGGCCGACGCGCTGGGGCTGCTCGCGCCCACCTTCCGCTCGTGGCGCAACTACAACGACCTGCTCGGCTTGCCGCTCTCGCTGGGGCGGCTGGAGCCAGGCCACCGCTACGCCGTCGTCGAGCTGGGCGCCGACCACCCCGGCGAGATCAGCGACCTCTGCGCGCTGGCGCGCCCCCACGCGGGCGCCATCACCAACGTCGTCGCTACCCACCTCCAGTATTTCAGCGATCTGGATGGGCTGGCCGCTGAGCTGGCGCGTCTGCCCGCCGCGCTGCCAGCCGATGGCGTCTTCGCGCTGCCCGCCAGCGATCCCACCGCGCCACAGCTCGCCGCCGCCACATCCGCACGCCTCGCGCCCTTCGGCCTGTGGGATGCGCCCGCGCCGCCGGAGTTGCGCCCGACGCTGCGCTATCGGCGCGGCCCGCTGGCCACGACCGCTGAGGGGCCGGGACGGCTCACGCTGCAGCCAGTGGATGCGGCAGGCGCAGCGCGGGGCGAGCCAATCATCTTCCCGCATCTCATCGGCGCGCACTGGGCAGGCGTGGCGCTGGCCGCGCTGACACTGGCCGTGGCGCTGGGGGCCGAGGAAGACGCGACACTGGGCCGCCTGCGCGCGCTCACACCGCTGCCAGGACGGATGCGCCAGTTCGCCGGGCTGGGTGGCCTGACGCTACTGGACGACTCGCACAATGCGGCGCCTGCCAGCATGGAGGCGGGACTGGATGCGCTGGCGGCCTGCGGCGCCGCGACCGGCGCGCCGACCATCGCCGCGCTGGGCGATCTGCTGCGGCTGGGCACGCACAGCGACGACGCGCACGAGCGGCTGGGACGCCTGGCCGCCGAGCGCGCCGATTACCTCGTGACACGCGGCGCGCTGGCCGAACATCTCGCTGACGCCGCGCTGGCCGCCGGGATGCCCGCCGAACATATCATCCGCACACTGACAGCGGAGGATACCGCCGCCGCTGTGCGTGGCCTCGCGGGCGCGTCCGATGCGATGGTGTACCTGAAAGGTTCTGAAGAGACGCGCATGGAGCAGGTGACGGCCCTTCTGCTGGCGCGCCCGGAGGAGGCGGAAAGCGCGCTCGACCGCCAGAATGCCGCCTGGCGGCGGGTGGTGGTGATGCGCCCGGAGCGGCCGACCTGGCTGGAGATCGACCTCGGAGCCATTGCCCAGAATACCCGGCTCGTCAAGCGGCTGGCGGGGCCGGAGACGCGCGTGCTGGTCAGCCTGAAAGCCGATGCCTACGGGCATGGCGCGCTGCGGGTGGCGCGGGTGGCCCTGCGCAATGGCGCCGAGTGGCTGGGCGTGGCGACGGTCAGCGAGGCGCGCCCACTGCGCGAGGCGGGCGTGACGGCTCCAATCCTCGTCTTTGGCTACACTCCGCCCTGGCAGGCGCGCGAGGCCGTCCGGCTGGACGTGCGGGCGACCGTCTTCGACCGCGACTCCGCTCGCGCGCTGGCGCAGGCCGCACGGGAACGCGGGCAGGTGGCGCGGGTCCACATCAAGGTCGATACAGGCATGGCGCGGCTGGGCCTGCGCACCGAGGACATCTCGGCCATCGTCGCCTACGCTCGCGACCTGCGCGCGATGCCCGGCCTGGAGGTCGAAGGCGTCTTCACCCACTTCGCCACTGCCGACAGCCTCGACCAGACCTACACCCGCCGCCAGCTCGACCGCTTCCGCGCGACCCTCGACGCGCTCGCCGCCGAGGCGCCGTTGCCTCCGCTCATCCATGCGGCCAATAGCGCTGCGCTGCTTACCATCCCCGACGCCCGCTTCAATATGGTGCGCGTGGGCGTCGCGATCTACGGCCTGCCGCCCTCCGATGAGGTCACGCTGCCGGAGGGCTTCGCCCCCGCGCTGGCGTTCAGGACAGTGGTAGCGCAGGTGAAGTGGGTTCCGGCGGGCGAGGGTGTCAGCTATGGCGCGACCTACGTGACCACCCGCCCAACGCGCATCGCCACGCTGCCCGTCGGCTACGCGGATGGCTTCCGGCGAGCGCCGCGCGACTGGGGCGAGACGCTGATTCGCGGGCGGCGGGCGCCGATTCTGGGGCGGGTGGCGATGGACCAGTGCATGGTGGATGTCACCGACATTCCTGGCGTCGAGCAGGGCGACGAGGTGACGTTGATCGGGCGGCAAGGCGACGACGAGCTGACCGCGCAGGCCGTCGCTGACCGCCTCGGCACCAGCGCCTACGAAGTCGTGGCCTCCCTGCTCGCGCGCGTTCCCCGTCTGAGCTGACCCCTCCCCGCAGGTGTAGTCATCGCCAGAGCGCAGATTATGGACAAGGGTGGCCACACCTCTACGCGCGACCGCATCCTTGGCGTTGCGGTCTTCCTGACTGAGGCGAGCAAACTGAACGCTGTCATCCATCTCGCGATGCGGCTGCGCGTCCCATACATCACTCTGCGCGACGAGCTATATCCCCACCCTACCTTCGCTGAGGGGCTGATGGCCTCTTTAGCGCGTGGGTGAGTGAGCGCGCGCAGAGACTACGGCGTGGGCGCTGGCTCGATGCCCGGCGCGGTAGGGCCTGGACGGCGGGTCGGCGTCTTCAGCGCGACCAGACTCGCCAGCGCGACCGCGACCCCGCACGGCGCCAGCACGCCCGGCCAGCCCAGGCGCTCCCAGCCATAGCCAGGGATGAAGGCGCCTAGCCCGCCGCCGATATAGAAGCCCATCGTATAAAGCGAGAGCGCCGTCGCCCGCGCGCCTGTCCCCAGCGAGTTCGCCCCGTCGCTGACGGAGGCGTTGGCCACGACATGCGCCGAGAGGCTGCCCACACAGACCAGCGCCAACGCCACCAGCGCCAGCGCCAGCGTAGAAACCAGGCTGAGCAGCAGCCCCGCCGCGCAAATCGCCAGCCCCAGATAGATGGTCGAGCGGCGTCCAATGCGGTCCGAGATCTGCCCCGCCGCCAACGACGCAATGGCCCCCAGGATATAGACCAGGTAAAAGAGGTTCGCAATGCTGGGACTGAGGGAGAATGGCGGCCCCTCCAGTCGATAGGGGGTGAAGGTGAAGACGCTCAGAAAGGGGAAGAAGACGACCGCGCCGATCAACGGCGCCCACCACAGCCGTGCGGCGATCACTGGCAGCGAGGCGGTCGGCGGGTCGAGCGTCTCTCCGACGCTGACAGCCACTCGCGGCGTGGGCCGGGGCATGCCAAAGACCAGGAGCAGCGCGCCGAGCGCGACCAGCCCGGCGATCACCGCCAGCCCGCCGCGCCAGGTGATCGCATCCACCAGCAGGCCCACAACGAGCCGCCCGACCAGCCCGCCCAGCGTATTCGTGCCGATGTAGAAGCCGCTGACCCGCCCGCGCCACGAAGCTGGCAGTTCGTTGTGCAGATAGGCCAGGCCAGAGACAGTGATGCCTGGCACGACTAGCCCCTGCGCCGCGCGCGTCGCCACCAGCAGCGCGAAGGTTGGCGCGACTGACGCCAGCGCGCTCAGCACAGCCAGCGCGCAGCAGCAGACCACCATCACGCGCCGCGAGCCGAAACGGTCGGCGATGCGTCCCGCGCCGAGCGAGGCGAAGGCCAGCGCGAACGTGACCGCCAGTATGGTCAGCCCGGCCCTCGCCGCGTCGATATGGAACTCGCGCCCAATCTGCGGCAGCACGGGCTGGGTCGAATACATCGCGGCAAAAGCGACCGACGCCCCCAGATTCGTCGCGATCAGCCCGCGCAGGCGCGCTGGATCGAGACGCTCGCTGGCGCCGCCCGCTGGCTGCATGTCAGAGGCCCAGATACGCGGCGCGCACCGCCTCGCTCTGCAGCAGATCGCGCGCTGGGCCAGTCAGCGCGATACGCCCATTCTCCAACACATAGCCCCGGTCGGCGCGCTCCAGCGCGATCTGCACATCCTGCTCCACCAGCAGGAAGGCGATGCCCTCCTCACGATGGATGGTGTCGATGGCCTCCAGCAGGTCGTCCACAATGGAGGGCGCCAGGCCCAGCGACAACTCATCCATCAGCAGGACATCCGGGCGCGCCATCAGACCGCGGCCAATCGCGACCATCTGCTGCTCGCCGCCAGAGAGCAGGCCCGCGAGTTGCGCGCGCCGCTCACGCAGCTTCGGCAGCAGCGTGTAGATGCGTTCCAGGTCGCTGTTGATGGCCGCCGCTGAACCCGCGCGATTGGTATAGGCTCCCAGGCGCAGGTTCACCTCGACGCTCAATCCGCTGAAGAGCCTGCGTCCTTGTGGCGTGTGCGCCATGCCCAGCCGCACGATGCGCTCGGCGGACATCCGCGTGATGTCATGACCATTGAAGGTGATCTCGCCCGACCACGCCCGCACAAGGCCAGAGAGTGTGGCGAGCAGGGTGGATTTGCCCGCGCCGTTCGCGCCGACCAGCGCTACCACCTCGCCCCGGCGCAAGTCCAGCGAGACATCCCAGAGCACCTGCGTATCGCCATAGCCCGCACTCACATTGCGCATGCTGAGGAGCGGCGCGATCTCCCGGCCAGAGCGCTCCTCAGCGCTCGTGGTCTCCCCGTGTGGCGCGTCGCTCATCGCTCGCCCTTCCCTTCTTCTGGCGTCGCGGCGTCCTCGGCTGGCGGCGTCGGCTGCTGGCCCATCCGCTCCCTGGCGTAGCGCTCGCCCAGATAGGCTTCGATCACCTTCGGGTCGGCCAGCGCTTGCTGCGGCGTACCCTCCGCGATACGTTTGCCGAAATGGATAACCAGCACGCGATCCGAGACTCCCTGGATGGCTTTCATGATATGCTCGACCACTACGACCGTGACACCGCTCTGGTTGATCTCCCGGATCAATTGGACCGCCAGCTCGACCTCGTGCGGAGTCAACCCAGCCATCACCTCATCCAGCAGCAGCAGGCGCGGGCGCAGCGCCAGCGCGCGGGCCATCTCCAGCCGCTTGCGGTCGGCCACCGTCAACTGATCCCCCTTGTAGTGGACCTTTGACTGCAACCCCGTCTGCGCGATCACCTCGTCCGCGATGCGTTCGGCCTCCGCGCGGGCGCCAGCGTGGCCGCCAAACATCGCGCCGATGATGACATTCTCGTGGACATCCAGCCCAACGAACGGCTGCGCGACCTGGAACGTCCGCGCGATGCCAGCCTGCGCCCGTTGGTGCGGCGAGAGGCGCGTAATGTCGCGCCCCTCGAAGCGAATGACGCCGCTGGTTGGTGAGATGGCGCCGCCGACCAGGCCAATCACGGTGGATTTGCCCGCGCCATTCGGGCCGATCACGCCCAGCACCTCTCCGGGGCGCACGCTAAAGCTCAGGTCATCCACCGCTGGCAAACCGCCATAGCGCTTGGTGACATGATCGATTTCGAGCATCGGGGTCTCGGCCCCGCCCGGCGCGTCAGACGCCATTGGACGCGATGAAGCGTGTGACACGCCGCACCCCCTGCTTGAATCGCATCGAATACTGGAGTTTGACGCCCTCCGGCGAGCGCAGCAATTCGCGCGTCAGCCGGATCAACCCTTGCGGCAGAAAGATGGTGACCACCACGATCAGCAAGCCCAGCAGTGGCCCGTGCAGCATGGGCGACGCGACGAGTGTGTACTGGTCGAGGTACTCAATGATGATCCCTCCCAGCACCGGGCCGAGAATCGAGCCTGCGCCACCCAGGAACGCCATCAGGATCATAATGACCGAGATGTTCGGGTCGAACGCGCCGCCCTCGCCCACCGGATCGAACGCGAGCTGCCAGTAGGCGAAGAGGCCGCCCGCAATGGCCGTGGGCAGGGCGCTCAGCACGAAAGCGCCGACTTTGTAGCGAAAGGTCGGGATGCCCAGCGCTTCAGCCGCAAGTTCGTTCTCACGGATCGCCACCAGCGCATAGCCCATGCGCGAGCGCGAGAGCCAGGCCGTCCCCAGCAGCACGACCAGCGCCAGTACGAGGAAGCCATAGAAGAACAGGTTGTTCGACTCCACATAATTGATCGGCGGCGGATTGAGCGAGATTTCTCCAGCCGTCCCGCCGACGTTCTTCGAGGCGGCGAATTCGCCTAGCGCCTCGGCCACACCCAGCGTCGCGATGGCGAAGTAGTGACCCTTCAGCCGCAGCACCGGCAGCCCCACGACCAGCGCGAAGACAGCGGCGATCACCAGCCCCAGCCCCAGCCCCAGCCAGTAGGGCAGGCCGCGCTCCAGAATCAGCGCCACGGTATACGCGCCGATGCCGAAGAACGCCACATTGCCGAACGCCGGATAGCCCGCGAAGCCACCGATAAAGTTCCAGCCCTGCGCCAGCACGATGTACATGGCGATGAAGGTCCAGAAACTGATCGTCGCCTGGTTTCCCGTCAAGGGGGCCAGCCCGATAACCGCCAGGATCGCCACGCCGATGCCCACTGACCAGCGTAACTCGCGAGAGTCGGAGCGGGTCGCGCGGGCAGGTGGCTGCTCGGTGGCAGCCGACGATTGCGCCATGCTGTCCTCCTCCTTCACGAGTAAAACGGCTTACCCAGCAGCCCATTCGGACGCAGGATCAACACCAGCACCAGCATGACAAAGGCAATACCAACTTGCAGCCCGTAGCCGACCTGAAAGCCGCCAACTGACACCAACGGCGCGAAGACCTCGGCGAAGGCGAACGTCATCCCACCCGCCAGCGCAGCCCACGGCGTACCGAGGCCACCTAGCGCCACGATGACGAAGGCGAAGAGCGTGTACTGCCCGGTGGAACTTGGGCTGAATGGCAGCACCATCGCGATCATCGCGCCCGCCGCGCCCGCCAACGCCGCGCCTATCGCAAAAGTCAGCGCATAGGTCCTCGCCAGGCCGATACCCATCAACCGGGCGGCGTCGCGATCCATCCCAACCGCCAGAATCGCGCGTCCAGAGCGGGTACGCGAGAGGAAGACGCTGAGCAGCGCCGTCAGGATGACCGCGAACACCGCGACCAGCGCATTGAGCAGCGGGATACGCGCGCCGAGCAGCGTGAGGCCGACATCGGAGAGAGGTGAGTTGATCGAGCGGTAGTCGGCGGTGAACCACAATTGGAGCAGGTTGGAGAAGAGCAGGTCCAACCCGAACGTCAGCATGAAGGTCACGAGGAACGGCGCCCGGATCACCCGGTTGATCGCCACATACTGGACAAGCCAGCCCACGACGAACAGCGCCGCCATCGCAACCAGCACGCAGACGAACAGGTTGATATGGAGGACCGAATACGCCCAGTACGCCGCGTATGAGCCGATGATGAGGAGCGAGCCTTGCGCTAGGTTGACGATGTTCATGATGCCCCAGATCAGCGAGAAGCCCACGCCGACCGCGGCATACAAACACCCCAGCAAGAGCCAGTTGATCACGTATTGGGCCATAGCGGCTCCCTGTCGTTCAGCCAACAGACATGAGGCGCGCTGGCGATCCCCACACGAGCTATACGCCCGCGCAAGAATCGCAGCGCGTCACAAAACCCGACAACGCCTAGCGCGAGCCAAACGGCGGTGTGGGATAGATGATCGAAGCGTTGGCGACGTTGGACGGATAGACCGTCACCAGCTTCCCGGACTGAATCTGGGTCGTCACCATCGGCTTGGTTGTGTTCTCACCGTTGGAGGCGAACTTGATCTGGCCGTAGAACGTGGTGATGTCGAGGCCAGCCAGCGCGTCGCGCACCTTCTGCGGATCGATCGAGCCAGCCTTGGCGAGCGCAGCCTGGTAAGCCACGCCACAGGCCGCCGACTCAGCCGCCTGGTAGGACGGCTCGGCGTTGTACTTGGCCTGGTAGAGCGAGGCGAAGTTCGCGGGCGTGCCGAAGATGTCGGACCCCTGATACTTCACCTGCGTTGTCCACTGCGAGCTGCCCAGCACGTCGTTCGAGTCACCGCCGAGCGTCGTGATGAAGTCGGGCAGAGCAGGGCCGACGGTGAACGCCCACAGCTTGGGATTCATGCCAAGCTGCTTGGCCTGCTTCAGCGTGGTGATGGCCTCATTCTCGTGGCCAGATCCCAGGATCATATCCGGGACCCCACCATTGGCTGAGGTCTTGATCGCCGTCAGGATGCCAGTGAGGTCAGTCGCGTTGGCCGGATAGGACTGTGAGTACACGACATTCAGACCATTGCTGGCAGCATAGGACTTCGCGGCGGCGGCCACCTCGGTCGAGAAGGCGTCGTTCGCGTTGATGATGGCGATGGTCTTCGGCGGGTTTGGAGCGGCCAGCGCAGCCCGCAGAATAGTCCCCGCGTACTCCGGTGAGGGGCTGAGCACACCAAAGATGTAGGTGTTGCCCTTGGAGAAGATCGCCTGGGCAGCGCCGTTGCCCTCAACCATTGGAATTTGGTACTGCTGCGCGATGACTTCATCAGTCAGGGTCGCGGCGGAGCCATACGGGCCAAGCATGAAGTTGACTTTGTCGGAGGTAATGAGCTGGCGGGTGAGCTGCGCGCTCTTCTGTGCGCTGCTGCCGTCATCATAGTACTTGATCGCCACCTTGTAGGTGGTGTCGCCTACCTTGATGCCACCTTTCGAGTTGACCTGAGCCGCCCAGAGGTTGTAGCCATTGAGCGTATCCTGGCCCTCGTGCGAGAGGCTGCCTGTCAGCGAAACAGGCGCGCCAAAGACGAGTGTCCCGGAATTGGTGGAACTGCTTCCACCGCCGCACGCCGCCAGCCCCGTGGCGATCAGCGCGGCAAGCATGAGCATGGGAACGACCGCTTGGACTCGTCGCAGTCTGGATTGCATCGTTGCGCCCCCTGTCCATTCATAGCGATGGTCGGTTGGAATTGTCAGACCCACCACACGGGCCTGTGTGTCTCCTCTCGCGGACAAAGCGGGCCGCGTCCGGATCAGGATGAGCGCGCCTCACTGCGGGCCGCCCACTGTGGCGACAGACAGGCCGTCTCTGGCTGCTGCTCGCCCCATATATACGTACTTACGTCATGACACGACGATTCATCACACCGCACGCTTGTGTCGTCTGGCTGACGCATGGCGAGAGCGGACGCGCGAGCGTGAACAGGAGCGGGTTTCTCAAGGCGTGGCATTGGTGATATTGCTGCTGGTTGTCTTGTACCCGCAAAGGCTGGGCAAAGTATACAGTAAGCGCCGTTATGTCGTCTAGCGAGTGGAGTATTTGGAGTATGCTGACCAGGATGCGAAAAGGCCGCCTCCGCATAGGAGACAGCTTCGCAATTCGCCAGAGAAGGTGGTAAGCAGTGGTGAGCCCCCAGGGACTCGAACCCTGAACCCGCTGATTAAGAGTCTGATCACAGCTCTTCCACGCCTGTCCGCGCACGTCCGCTGATGGCCACGGTGTCCATGAATTCTAGCATCACATTCTACTGACATCCGCCGTGTCGCATAGCCAGTCATCGTCTTGGCTGTCAAAATGGCTGTCAATCTTGGCGGCGCTCCATCTCGGCGTCGCCAGTGCTCGCATCTTCTTCCAAGCATGGGGTGCAAACTCATCTCCACCGTGTGTCGTCAGTGAGTCCCAGCTCCACGAACGACAGGACTACGCGCCTCCCATGGCGCTTGCGTGAACCGAGCCCATACATCATGGATAAGCGCTGCAGCGCTTGCGCCTGCGTTAGAATACACAGCCATCTCTGCGGAAGCATCCAGAGCGAGAGAGAAATCGAATATGAATCTGTAGGTGCTGTGGGAGGTTGTGACATCTCAATCGAATCCGCCAGCCAAAGGCGATGAACGCAACGCCGAGCCCCACCGGAGGTAACCAGTGGTGATATCCAAAAAGGAAGAGCGGAAGATGAGCAAGAACACGAACCTCTGTCAGATATCGTCACTTCTTGCCTCGCACGCGCCGCGGAACGCCTCGTGATACGAGTGGATACGCCTGCCTGCAAACATAGCCACTGGGGCTAGAGCTCGCCTGGCAGGGAAGATGAAAGAGAGTCATGGGCGACACCCATTCGCGCCACTGCTCCTCTTACTGACCTTTGCATAAAGGGCTAAAGTGGTACTACGCTGGCGGCATGAGCACGAAGACGGCACAGCTCGACTGGCGCAAGGGGCGGCGACAACGCGCCTGGGAGCTGAACGAACAGGGCTGGAAACAGCAAGACATCGCTGCGGCCCTCGGGGTCACGTCCGGCGCCGTCAGCCAATGGCTCAAGCGGGGACGCGAGCAGGGCGTGGAAGGACTGCGCCGCCATCCCGCCCCTGACCGGCAGCCGCGCCTGAGCGCCAAGCAACTCGCCCAGCTGCCCGCCCTGGTGGCACGCGGTCCGGAGGCGTACGGCTTCCGCGGGCAGGTGTGGACCTGCAAGCGGATGGTCGAGGTCATCCGGCGCACGTTTGGCGTCACCTATCACCCGGCGCATGTCAGTCGGCTGTTGCATGCTCTGCGGCACAGCGTGCAGCGTCCAGTGGTGCGGGCAGCGCAGCGCAACGAGGCCGCCATTGCCGCCTGGTGGCAGGAGCGCTGGCCAGCTCTGGAATAAAAGCGACCGCCGAAGGGCGCGCCATCGTCTGGGTAGACCAATCGGGCTTCTACCTGCTGCCCATGGCGGTCCGCACCTGGGCGCCGTGCGGGAGGACGCCGCTGCCGCGCGTGCCGCTCACCCACGACCATCTCGCCGCCATCAGCGGCATCACCGCTGATGGCCGGTTGCTCATGCAAACCCAGGCGGACGCCTTCCACTCGCTTGATGTGGCGCGCTTCCTGCGCGTGCTGCTTCGCAAGATCAAGGGGAAACTGCTGGTGATCTGGGATGGCGCGCCGATTCATCGTGGCCAGCCCATCAAGGACTTCCTGCGCCAGGGCGGCGCCCGACGCGTGCATCTGGAGCAGTTGCCCGGATATGCCCCGGAGTTAAACCCCGACGAGGGCATTTGGAACTATCTCAAGCGCGTCGAACTGGGCAATCTGTGCTGCCACGACCTGAGGGAGTTGGCGCTCGCGCTGCGCCGAGCCAAAGAGCGGCTGCGGCACAAGCGCACGGTCATTCAAGCCTGCTTCACCCAAGCGGGCTACCATGTTTAGTCCTTCATGCAAAAGTCAGTAGTGCTTTGTTCCTCAAGTATGGCGGATATAGCGACGCTTGAGGTGGCGCCGTAGTGTAAAACTCACGACACGGGAGCGGCGTAGACATCCGTCAGGCTGGGGAATTGGCGCGAGGGGCATCGGGATCGCCTACCAATGATACCAGCGGTCCATTTGAGTGATCCGTGAGGCTGACGAGGCAGCCTCGTTATTGCCTCGTCGCAGCCTCATATCCCGCGTCTTCCGCACGGTTCAGACATACGGCAGGCTCTGAGTCCACGACGCGCGCTTGGCGGGAGAACCAGCCCGGAAGCAAGAGCAGCGCCCAGAGCGGTGGGGTGTTGGGGTCGGTGGCCATCCCGCTGAAGACCATGCCGATTCCTTGAAACACCACCCACAGAAA
>DASVWQ010000058.1:0-39104 GCA_036393135.1 Ktedonobacterales bacterium | reverse complement strand
GCTTGTCGCTGGACGCGGGTGAGGCTGGTATAGACGAGGGCGAGGTCCTGGCCGGGCAGCCGCTCCAGCAGCATATAGGGGTAGCCGCGCGACGGGGCGAGGTCGGCGGCGAGCAAGCGGGCAAGAGGCGCGCCGACGCCGCGCAGGCGCTCGTGCCAGTAGACGCCACCCGCCAGCGCATCGAATGAATCGGCGCTGGCCAGGCGGACGACTACCTCGCGACCGTCCGCTGTCGTCACGCCGAAAACATAGTGGCAGTGTCCCACCGCCAGCCGCTGAATCCCGCGCGACTCCACTCCAAGCGCGGCGCGCACGGTTACTGCGGCGTCATGCGCGGCGGGAGCGCGGGAGGGCGGCGACGGCGCATCCATCCTAGTGGGCGCCGTGATCGGTGGAACGGGATGCTGTCGGCTCCCGGACGAGTGGTTCTGTGGAAGCCCTGTGTGGCGCCGCGCCCAGCCGCGCCAGTCGCTGGTGCAGCCAGACATAGCCCGCGAAGAGCGCGGCCAGCGCGAGAATCGCCGGCAGTGTGTATTCCTCGATCAGGTGGACGGCGATCATGTAATGGACGCCGAGGAGGTAGCCGACCGAAACGAGTACGGCGCACCAGAGCAGTGAGCCAGTGGCGGTGGCGAGATAGAATGCGCGCGGCGGCATGCGCAGGATGCCCGCTGGGAACGATGAGACGGTGCGCAGGAATGGCGTGAGGCGCGCGATGCCGATGGCGAAGGGGCCAGAACGCGCGAACCACTGCTCCACCAGGTCGAGGCGGTTGGGATTCAACCCCACATAGCGCCCCAGTCTGACGATCAGCGCACGGCCACCACGCGCGCCGATGTAGTAGGCGGCGGTGGCGCCGACCAGGCTGCCCAGCGTGGCGACGAGCGCCAGCTCGATCAGCCCGAGGGGGTCGGAGCGCTGCGCGGCGATGGAGCCAGCCAGCAGCAAGACGAGTTCATTGGGCAGCGGAACGCCACAGCTCTCGGCGGCGAGCCAGACGAAGACGAAGAGGTCGATAATCGGCGACGGGACGTGTCCCAATCCCGAAATAAAGCTCTGCATGCTGACTCCCAACGCTATGCCAACATCCCGTCGTGGCGACGCCATCGGCCCGCGCGTCAACTATTCTACGCGGCGCCATGCTCCACTGTAGCAAACCTGGCCAAGTTGCGCTAGCATGGCCGCTCTGCGCGGGACGCCGCGCAGGGGCACAAGTCGCAGCGCTTCTCGCGGCACCAGCGCGCCCAGATGTGCTGCGCGCCTTGCTGGCTGATGGCTCCAGATGGCAGGCGAGGCAGGCCGAGCTGGCGCGTCATCTCGCGGGTGATCTGGTTGGAGGGCAGTCCGGCCAACGCTTCCGCCGTCGCATAGGCCAGCGCCGCAACCTCCGCCCGCGTAGGCTCGCGCGCCCATGCCGCCAGCGCGGGCAGCGCCACATTGAACGCCAGGATGCGCGCCCGCCCAGCGGAGACGGCGCCACGCTCCGCCACCATCAGCGACTCCACCAGCGCCCGCCCGGCGCCCACCGCGCCACGACGACCCGCGCCCGCCAGCAGCGTGTCAGTCAGCGCCGCCAGCGGACTTGCGCCCTGCCAGCGGCCATGCCAGGCCAGCAGGCCACTCAGACGGGCGCGCTCGACTGCGCCGAGACGACTGGCGGCGCTGAGGAGCGCGGCGGGCGACTCACCGTGCGCGAGGCGCTCGCCACAGACTCGCAGGGCGGCCCGGTCGCGGCCATAGCCCAGCCCTTCGGCCAGCGCCGCGAACAGGGCGTGGTCGGCGGCGCCCCAGCCGGGCGTGGATGGCGCGGCGAGGTCGTCAGGCTGGCTCAGCGCCGCCTCCAGCAGCGCGACACGCTCGGCGAAGCGCGACCGACCGGCGGCTTGCAGGATCTCGCGGCGCCAGGCGGCGGGGTGGGCGGCGAACCCGGCGCAGGGCCACGGTTCCAGTGGCGTGGCAGGCGCGGCGGGAGCGTCCTGCGCGGAGAGGATGACCAGCGGCGCGCGTCGTCCATTGGCCAGCGCGCCCGCTGTGGCGCGGTTCTCCGCGTGGCCAGCCAGCAGCGTGACATGCAGGGCGAGGCCGTTGTAGCGCGGGTCGGCGCTGTGGCCGTGGGCGCGCCAGCCCGCCGGGCTGAGGTGCAGTTCGATGTCTCCGGTGAGGCGGTCGCCATTGCCGTTGGCGAGCACGGCGTCGCGGAAGTCTGGCCCCGCTGGGCCGCCGGGCCGCCCCTGGAAGATGATGGTGTAGCGCGCGCCGTCATCCGCGCGCAGTCGCCAGCCAACCCACGCTCCCGCTCGCCACCGGGCGATCAGGTCAGCCTCACGCGGGCGACTGACCTGCGTGGCGTTCGCTCGCGCCGCTAATCGCATGGCGTTTTCCCCGACTCTTGCGCACGACAGGCCACTCGTGAGGAGAGATACCCGTCGCGCGCGTGAGAGGGGAAACCGTCGCCTAGAACTGGAAGATGCCCATCGCGTTGAGAGCGATCAAGGCGATCACGACTACGATGAGGATCACCAGCAGGCTGATCGCGCCGCCGAAGCCGCCGCTGGGCGCAGCCGCCACAGGCGCGCTGGGATCGGCGCCAGCGGCGCCTGGCCCTGTGTTGGGCGCCTGGCCAGTCGCGCCGATGGGGAACGGGTCGCCGCTCGCGGGCAATTGCAGGGTACCGCCCTGGTCGAGAGTCGCCAGGCGATTCAGGAAATCCTGGAACCCCGCCGCGCCCGACTTGCCCGTGAGGCGCTGGTAGGTATCGCCAAGCGTCGAGCCGCCAGTGGTGGTGATGCGCGTCCAGTCGAAACCAAGCTGGCTGTGCAGATAGTAGAGAAAGAGCGGGCCACAGCCATTGCTGTTTTCGTCCTGGTCGGTGGCGCTGTTGTTGGTCACGTAGTCGTGATGGCCAGCGGCCCACCAGGCCTGGCCTGTCTGCACCTGGAGCTGCGCCAGCCCGCTGTTGCGCGCGGTGGCCAGCACGCGCGAGAGCGCCTCGCCATTGGTCTGGCCGCACTGCCAGCCATTGTTGATGGCCGCTTCGAATATTTCCACCAGCTCGGCGACCATGAAGCCACTGGCCAGCTCAGGCGTTGGCTCGATATAGATGTCGGTAGCGTCGCAGCCAAAGTGGTAGGCGCCGCCCGCCTGGCTATCGATGAGGACCTGGCAGGGCGTCGCGGTGCGTGGTGTCGTCTGGTCGTCGCCAGGCTGCCCCGCAGGCAGCGAGATCCCGCCGAACCACTGTCGCACCGCCTGGAAGTCGGCCTCGGCGGTCTTCAGGACGGCCTGTGCGGAGGCGTTGCCGTTCGGCGTATTGTCGGTGTAAACGACGAGGTCGGCGGTGCGGCCAACCTCGGTCTCGCCTTTGAAGGCTGCTCTGCTCCGCGCGAGGGTGAGGTCATCGAAGCTGAGGCTTCCTCGACCGCGATAGGCTAGGACATGTGCTCGCATGTGCGTCTGTTCCTCCCCCAAACGGCCAGTCTTACGGGCCAGCCAAGAACCTGCCTGGCCATGCGGCCGGGCGCCAGCACTCTAGCAGAGAGATGCTGGCGTGTCAATCGGCCATTACACCGCTGCGCATGCTTTCAGCCCGCTCTCAGACTGCGCTGGCGGAGTTCCGCCAATGGCCGAAAGAGAGGTGTCGCGCGTCACGTGATGTCCTGGTTCACGCGAGCAGGTGTGATACAATGTTCCAGACTTCCGCCCCGACATGCGCCCGAACTGCGCGCATTCCGCGCGCCTGGCGCCAGACGGCTGGGTGGTGTGCGTCTCGTCTGGCTCGGTGGAGCGACGTCTGACCGCCCGTACAGCGCGGAGCGCGGTCGACGATACGCGATGTGGGCGTGGTAGCAGGGAGCCTGCGATGGACCAGGACAATCAGGGCGGGGCGCCGAGCCGGATCCTCGACGGCGATCTCGAGACGCTCACCTTGCAGTCCACGTTGAAGATGCTGGCGCTGGGAAGCAAGACCGGCGTTCTCTCCGTGCAGTCCGGCTCCGAGCGCCTTCGCATCCACCTCCAGGACGGCGCCATCCTCAGCCTCGACGAGCCAGACACCCCAGAGCCAAACCTTCTCGATCTCCTCCGCGCGATGGGCCGCATTGGCTCCGAGCAGGTGATGCTGATTCCCCAGGATGTCCGCCGTGACCTGACCGCCCTCATCCAGTATCTGGTCAACATGGGCTTCATGAGCGCCGCCGAGGAGTTGCAGCGGCGCGAGTTTGTCGTCGTGCAGGCGCTCAGCAGGGCGGTGCGCTGGGATCGCGGGCGGTTCGAGTTCGTGCGCGAGCCGTCGAGCGTGCGCCGGACGGGCGGTATGTACACGCCGAGCGCCACGCAGCCTCTCAACGTCGACCATGTGGTGCTGGAGGCGCTGCGGCAGGCGGATGAGCGCGAGCATATGCGCGTCCGCCCTGCGCCGCGTCTCACGCGCGTCCGCAAGGCCACGCAGGGGGGCGATGACCCGCGTGCGAGCGGCATGGACCAGAAGGAGATGTGGGTCTACACGCTGGCGGACGAAAACCGCCCGCTCTATGCCATCGCTTATGCGCTGCTGATGCCGGAGGCGGTCGCTGGCTCGACACTGACGACGCTGTTGGAGCGCGGGCTGGTGCTGGTCGTGGACGAGCGGCTGGATCAGGAGCTGGAGCGCAGCCTCATGCAGACGCTGGCGCAGGCGCGTGCGCGGCTGGAGCGGATCGCGCGCAACACGCCCGACCACTTGATGCTGGAGCTGACCCAGGTGATGGGCGAATGCGTCAATGGATTGCTGGCGCACCACGCGCGGTTTGCGCGCGGCCTGAGAGCGCGTGGTGACATCAGGCCAGCCGATGCGGTGCGCTACATCGACCGCATGATCGGGCCGCTGGTGGCGAATATCGAGATGAGCTATCCGCGCATGGATCAGTTGATTGTCGTGCGGCAGGGTCGGCTCGTCTTTGATGATGTGAAGACGCTGGATAAGGTCGTGAAGGGCGGCGAACTCGTCACCTGCTATTGGGACGCGACCCGCATGATGCACGCGACCATGCGCGAGGTCTACGAGGCCGTCTGCGGCGAGGAGTTGGGACAGGCGCGCGGCGCCCGACCTTTCGACGATCTCTGGATACAATTTCTGCGGGAGTTGGACTATGAGATGGGTCGCCTGCACCAATGGTACACGTCGGATAACCGCTAGCGCCAGGCCCATGCGGAGGGCTGGACACGACAGAAGGGTGAAAAGCTCGCATCGGGCATAGGCAATATGGTTGAATAGTGCGCGAGCGTGCGCCAGATAGATGAGCGGGTGGGCCACCAGCAAAGCGCCAGGTCGGCTCAGGAGGGTCAAGCAGGTGGCGGAGCCAGTAGTGCTGGTGGTGGATGACAGCCCCACCGTGCGGAAGATCGTGCAACTCACGCTGAATCGCGAGCGCATTCACGTGGTGACGGCGGGTGATGGTCTCACCGCGCTCGCGGCGGTCTCCGATACCCTGCCCGACTTGATTCTGCTGGACATCATGTTGCCGCACATGGACGGCTATAACATCTGCCATCTCGTGCGCAACAACCCGGAGTACCGCGATCTGCCCATCATCATGCTGAGCGGCAAGGACGGGATCTTCGACCGGATGCGCGGCAAACTGGCGGGGTCAACAGAATACATGACCAAGCCGTTTGATTCGACGGAGCTGGTGCAGACGGTGCGCCGCCACCTGGATACACCCGCCGCCCGTGAGCGCTCCGCGCGCCGTGCGAGCATGCGCAACATGCGGTCACGGCGGGGCGCCTACCGGCAATAGCCAGTCGCGCGCTGGACGCCAGTGGCGCGAGCGGCTCGCCGTGCGGGCAATCGACCTGGCTAGCCCGTGTGGCGTAATTCGACGCGATTCGCATCGTTTCGCGCGTCACTCGTTGAAATCAACATGAAGCACACATCACTGCCCATTGGGCGTGGCGCGGTTGGCAGCCACCGGAAGGCAGGCGTGTATTGAGGGAGTTCCATATGCCCGCGCCAAAAGTTCTCGTCGTCGATGATAGCTGGTTCGATCTCACCCTCATCGCGAATCCGCTGCGCGAGAGTGGCTTTGAGGTCGTAACGGCGGCGGACGGCGACGAGGCGCTGGAGAAGGTCATCAGCGAGCGGCCGCAGTGCATCGTGCTCGACGTGGTGCTGCCAAAGCAAAATGGCTTCCAAGTCTGCCGCAAGCTGAAGCAGAGCGAGACCAGCCGCCATATTCCGGTGATCCTGATTAGCGCCAAGAACACGCCGCTCGACATGAAATGGGGTTTGCAGCAGGGCGCCGACCTCTACATCGTCAAGCCGTTTGGCAAAGAGCAGTTGCTGTCTGGTGTGCGGGCGCTCACTGGCATTGATATGTAGCGTGGGGCCATCGCCGACATCGCGGGAGGACGCATGAACGATCCACGAGGCGCGTTTCCGGCGCGCGACAGCCACAGCGAGCGCGCCCAGACCTCCGATCTCATGCGGCAGGCGCTGACCGCGATCAACCAGGGGCAGCTTCCGGGCGGCTCGCTGACGGCGGAGTCGGTCGAGCAGCTCGCACGGAATATCGGCGTGACTGACCCGGAGCAAATCGCCACGCTCCAGCGGATGATGATGCTCTCGCCAACCTCGGCGGAAGCGGTCGCCGCGCAGCACATCCTCTTCTTGCTGGGCGACGTGGAGTGCGCGCTGCCGTCGGCCTCAGTCCAGGGGGTCGAGCGGACGTTTGACGTGACGCCAGTGCCGAATGTCGCGCCGTGGGTGCTGGGCGTGACACAGATGTGGGGATCGATCATCTCACTGGTGGACCTGCGCGCATTCGTTGGGCTGCCGTCCATCGGCGTAACCCCGCGCAGCCGCCTGCTGGCCGTGACACGACGCGAGATGACGATTGGCTTCGTCGTGGATGTCGTGACAGAGATTCGCACGATGGGCGACGCGATCGCGCGCGGCCAGACTGCGGGCGCCCCCGCATGGGCGCAGCCCTTCCTCGAAGGCGTGGCGCAGGTGGATGGGCGCCAGGTATATGCGCTCGATCCAGATTTGTTGCTCTTCAGTGATCGCATCAAACGCTATCGTGGGGACTAGCGGACGCCGTTTGTCTGCGCCGCAGTGGGGCGAATCGCGCCGGAGGTCACAGCGGTATAGGCGAGCGTGGACAATATAGCATACACTATGGCCAGCGCTCCGCGCCGCGCCGGTGTGGCGTCCCCGTGTGGATGGCGCGCGACGGCGAGCAGGCCCGCGCCGACGTGACGGCTGTTTGCGCTGCTTGAAGTGTCTCGCGGCGAGCGTGGCCAGAGACCAGATTTTTCGAGGAGGCCACCACGTCTATGGAAGCTTCGTCGCGCTCAGGTTCGAGCATGAGCGCTCAACTCAACCTGCTTACGACGCTCGCCTGCGTCGCGCCTCTTCTCGCAACGGCATTTCTCGGCTGGTTCGCCATCTACACTCCATTTGGCGGCGCCGATACGCAGACACTGCTCTGGACGGCGACACTGGGCGCGATTGCTGTCAGCCTGCTGGCGGTCATGTTCGCCGTGATGCGCATGCGCTCGGTGACGCGCGCCTATGTGACCGTCCTCAACGATGTCTGCGCCCAGGCCGCGTCGGGCAACCGCGCCGCGCGGGCGCCTGTGCATGGCGATGACGACTATGCGATGCTCGCCGCGTCCGTGAACAAGCTGGCCGTGGGCGGCGGCATGACGGGTGGGGCGGCCAGGACCGCGATGTCCTCGTTGGAGGCGCCCGACGCGGTGGTCTTGCAGGCTCAGATCGAGAAGCTGCTCACAGAGGTCAGCGCAGTGGGCGATGGCGATCTGCGCGTGCAGGCGGAAGTGACACCGGATACGCTGGGCGTGCTCGCGGACAGCTTCAATTTCATGATCGAGGAACTGGCCAAGGTTGTCGGGCGGGTGCAGGCGACCACCAACCAGGTCTCGACCGCGACCCGCCGCCTGCTGGACCGCTCGGCCCAGGTTTCGCAGTCTTCGGAAGCGCAGACGCGCCAGATTGCGCTCGTCTCCGAGCGGGTCGCTCAGCTAGCCGATTTCGTGCAACTCTCGGCGGACAATGCGTTGCAGGCCTCCGCCGCCGCCAGCGAGGCGCTGCAAAGCTCCCGCGATGGCCAGGCGTCAGCGGTCAAGACGACCGAGGGCATGGCGAATATCCGCGAGAACGTGCAGGAGACCGCGAAGAAGATCAAGCGGCTCGGCGAGCGCTCGCAGGAGGTCGGCGAGATCGTCCGCCTGATCGAAGACATCGCCGAGCAGACGAACCTGCTGGCGCTCAACGCCGCGATTCAGTCGGCGATGGCTGGCGAACACGGGCGCGGCTTCCACGTGGTGGCGGACGAGATTCGTATCTTGGCCGAGCGTGTGGCTGAAGCGACCAAGCGCGTCGGCGCCATCGTCAAGACGATTCAGGGCGACACGTATGAGGCCGTGGTCGCTATGGAGGAGAGTACCCAGGACGTGATCGAGGGGTCGCGGCTGGCGGAAGAGGCGCGTCGCGCGCTGGAGCGCATCTATAGCGCTGTGGGCCGCCAGACCCAGCTCATCAGCGACATCGCGAGCGGCGCGGACGAGCGGCGGCAGGTCGCTGAAACGGTCGCGGTCGCCATCCGCCAGATCAGCGAGGTGACGCAGGAAACGAACATCACGACGCAGGATACCGTGACCTCGGTGACGTATCTGGCCGAGCTTGCCGAGCAGTTGCGCGCCTCGGTCGCCGCATTCCGCCTGCCCGACCAGATGGCCGATGGCGGCGGGTTGCCGCAGGGCATGGATCAGCCGATGATGGCGCCGGGGCTGCCAGCGCAGGCTCAGGCCGCGTGGGCGCCCGGCCCCGACGCATTCCCTGCGCTACCCGCTGGCCCGGTCTCGTCATCCTTCATGCCGCAGCGGAACGCCTTCGACATCGGCGCCTACGACGCTGGCGCGTGGCCGGAGTCCCAGCAGCAGCCGGATGGCTACGGCTATCCGCAGACGGGATACGAGCAGACGGGCTATGGCCAGTCCACCTTTGAGCAGACCTCCTATGGCCAGGCCGGACAGAATGGGCAGAATGCTCAAAACGGCTATGGTGGCGACCAGTATTCTGGCAATCAGATGGGCGCCTACCCGTTCCCACCCGATCAGCAGTAAGCCCTTGCCAGGGGCGCGACAGGTCGTGAGCGACGGGCGACAGGCGTGACACAGGCGCGACGGCGGAGTTGACGCCGACAGTGGGGTCAGTGGCGCAAGCAGGACGGATGCGGAGATCATGGCAGACAATTTCGATCAATCGGCGGTCCTCGGCAGCTTCTTCGACGAGGTAGACGCCTATATTCCAGAAATTGAAGCGCATCTCGATCAGCTTCAGCAGGCCCCGGACGACGAGACAGCTATCGAGGAGGCGTATCGTCGCGCCCACACGATCAATGGCTCGGCGGCAATGATGTCGTTCGCTGGCCTGTCGAGCATCGCGCAGAGCATGGAAGTCATTCTTGACGACGCGCTGGAGCGCCGCGCCGCGCTCGATCAGCCGACCATTGCGCTGCTGCGCCGCTCGTGCGGACGGCTGGCGCGTGTGACCCAGCTCGTGCGCGCGGGCGCGGATGACTCGGCGGTTGTCGCGGAAGACCAGCAGGACCATGCCGCGTATCGCGGTCCTGGAGGTGGGGCGCCGCAGCCCGTCGCTGGAGCATCCACGCCTGCCCAGGGCGCGGGTATGGGTGGCCCGTCGGCGTCGCTGCCCGACTGGCTCGCCTCGCTTGGCCCGGCCAGTATGCCCTCCACGCCTTCCCCGGCGGGTGGGGCCTTTAGCCATGCGCCCTCCCAGCCATCCGGGCCAATTGGGCCGTTCGCGCAGTCCTCGGCTGGCGCGCCCATGGGCTCGGCGTGGGGGCGGTCGCAGGCGAGCCTGCCGATCAGCGCGCAGAATGCGCCGGCGCCGCGCGACTGGGCGACCTCGCAGGCGACTCAGCCGCCCGCCCAGCGCCCGCCCGCGCCCGCTGGCGCTGCTCCCGCGCTGGAGGAATTGCGCGCGGATGAGGAAGATGTGCGCCGCCAGGTGGGGACCCTGCGCGACACGGTGGCGGCGCTGCGAGACGCGGCGCAGGCGATGGACAACGAGCGGATCGAGCTGCAGAGCTTCCTTGATGGCTCGCACGATGCGCTGGAGCGCCTGGAGGAGTGGGTCGGGCAGCAGATGGGCCTGGACCTGCGGCGCAGCCCGGAAACGGTGCGCAGCTACCTCCCGCTCTCGGTCATCTGGGTGACGACGACCCGGCTGAAGAAGCTGATCGCGCTGCTCAACGCCTCTGGCCGCGAGTTGACGCTTTCCAGAGAGCAAATCGAGGAGACGCTGGGCCAGTTCCGCTCCTCGCTCGATACGCTCAGCCGGATGACCACCGCATTCGTCGGCGCGACGCCAGACGGCGGCTTCAGCGCGACCGTGGCGCAGGTGACGTGGGCGCCGCCAGCGCCCAGCGCGAGCCTGCCCTCAGTCGAGTCGCTGGCCCCTGCCCAGCGCGCCGAGATGGAGCGCAGCGTGCGCGAGGACCTGCGCCGGTCGCTCGAAGACGACGTGCGCCAGGAGATCGCCGCCGACGTCCGCCGCGAAGAGGAGCAGCGCATCCGGCAGGAGCTGGAGGTCCAGATCCGGCGTCAGATGATGTTCTCGGCGCTGGGGCCAGGCATGGGTGACAGTTCTGTTGGCATCAGTGGCGCGGGTGTGGAGGTGCGCTCCAGCGCACGGTCTGCGCGTCAGGTGCAGGTGACGAAAGAGCAGTCGCCAGAGACACTCTCGGTCTTTCGCGAGGAAGCCCAGGAGCTGCTCCAGACCATCACCAGCGGCATTGCCGACCTGGAGCGCTCGCCAGATGACATGAACGCGCTGCGCTCAGTGCGGCGGGCGATGCACACGCTCAAGGGCGCTGCTGGTATGATGAGTTTCGTCGTCGTCCAGAGTCTCGCGCATGCCTCCGAGGACCTGCTCGACCTGCTCTCAGAAAAGGGACGCGCGCTTTCGTCCGGTGAGGTGGGCCTCGTCTTCGATACCGCCGAGACCCTCGACCAGCTTATCTCTGGCGCCATCAGCGGTCAGCGCCAGCAACGCGAGGTGGCGCAGGCGTTGATCGACCGCTATGGCGCGATCACCGGCGCGCCCGTGGTGAACCTGCTGGCGGGTGACGCGGATGAGGAGACGGCGGAGAGCGTCGCCATCGATATCGGCGCCGACGCCGAAGAAACCGGCGCGCCTGCGGCAGCCGAAGACCTTAGTGTGCGCCTGAAGTTGAGCAAGCTGGACGAGTTGGTGACGCGCTTCGGCGACCTGCTGGTCAATCGCTCCGTCTTTGAGGAGCGCATCGGGCGTATCTATCAGCTAGCTGGAGACATGAAGGCCGCCACGGAGCGGCTGCGCGAGGTGGGCAGCAAGCTTGAGTCGCAGTTCGAGACGTTCATGCTGCCGAGCGGCCAGGCTGGCGCGCCGGGTCAGAATATGACGCCGCCACCGGGGTTCCGTTTCCCCTGGCGCGGCCAGCAGCGCGCGACAGGCCTGCCAAACCGACAGGGTGGTAACACAGCGGACCACCTGCGCGACTTCGATGAACTGGAGCTTGACCGCTACAATGAATTCCACCGCCTCTCGCGCATCCTGAGCGAGGCCGTTACCGACGTGCTGGGCCTGGATCATGAGATGGAGACACTCATCCGCGAGGTGCAGGTGTCGTTCGCGCGTGAAGCGCGGCTCAGCACGGAGGTGCAGGATCGCTTGCTGAAGGCGCGCCTCGTGCCGGTCAGCTCGCTGGCGCCACGTCTCTATCGCGCGGCTCGCGCCTCCGCCCTGAAGGAGGGCAAGGAGGTCGAGTTCTTCCTGGAGGGCGGCGATACCGAGGTAGACCGGAAGGTCATCGAAGAGGTCGAGGGGCCGCTGCTGCACCTGGTGCGCAACGCCGTCAACCATGGCATCGAGCGCCCGGACGCGCGCGAGGCAAAGGGTAAGCCGCGCGCGGGCCGGATTACGGTCGCGGCCTCGTATGAGGGCAACCAGGTCGTCATCGAGGTGGCGGACGATGGCGCTGGCATCGATCCACGGCGCGTGCGCGACACCGCCATCGCGAAGGGCTGGATCGACGGCTACGCGAATCTGAACGACCGCGATGCGCTCAACCTGATCTTCCAGCCGGGCGTCTCGACCGCTGAGACACTGACTGAGGAGTCGGGGCGCGGTGTGGGCCTGGATGTCGTGCGCGACGCGGCGGCGCGACTGAAAGGCTCCGTGGATGTTGACTCGACGGTTGGCGCGGGCGCGGTCTTCACGCTGAAGTTCCCCATCAGCCTCCAGATCGCGCGGGCGGTGCTGGTGAAGGCTGGCCCGCAGACCTACGCGATCCCGATGGCGGTGGTGGACCAGATTGGACGGCTCGACTACTACGAGCGCGTCAGCTCGCCGAAGCCCGCCGTCATGGTGCGCAACGAGCGCTACGAACTGGCGCGGCTCGCCACCTATCTGCGCGCGCAGGCCGCGCCGCTGGAAGATCGCTCCTCGCTGCTGATCGTCCATGTCAGCGGTCGTAAGCTGGCGCTGGTGGTGGATGGCATCGTGAACCAGCAGGAAATCGTCGCCAAGCCGATGGGCGCGCATCTCGCCGATGTGCGCGGCGTGGCGGGCGCGACAGTGCTGGGCAACGGGCAGGTCATCGTCATCCTCGACCTGGCGGAACTGCTGGCGCGTCCAATGCCCGATCAGATTGAACTGCCGACGCCGGGCCAGCGCGCCGCCGACCCGATGGCCGTGTCGCGCCCTGCCCCGTCGAATCCGCTGGAGTGGCCGCAAGCGCAACCCGCCACGCCGTTCCCGTTCGCGGCGCCTGAGCCGAGGTCTGCGCCTCCATCGTCGCCCGCCCCGGCGCCAGCGATGCCCGCCGCGCAGGCGCTGGACGCCGAGTGGCCCTTTGACACAGTGACGAGCGCGCCTGACGAGTTCCCGACCGAGGCCCTGCCAAGCCAGCCGCAGCCAGCGGTGACGCCAATGTACCAGCCGCCGGCTCCAGCGCCCGCTTCGTCATCCTCTGCGCCGTCCGCCGCGCCGTCCGCTCCATCTACGGCGTCGGCGCTCGGCGGGAGCCGTGATTTCGTCGTCGCCCAGCGCAGCCCGAACGTTACGGGGCGCAACTTCGCGCCCGCAGCCAATGGCAAGCCGTCCTATCTGCTGGTCGTGGATGACAGCCCCAGCGTGCGGCGGGTCGTCGGCGGCATGCTGAAGGCGAATGGCTGGGAGACAAAGACTGCTCGTGATGGCGTCGAGGCGCTGGATGTGATTGCCAATGAGCGACCAGCGGCGGTCCTGCTCGACATCGAGATGCCGCGCATGGATGGCTACGAGTTGATGGCCACTTTGCGCGCCGACCCACAGTATCGCAACTTGCCGCTGATCGTGCTGACCTCGCGCGCTGCGGCCAAGCACCAGCAGCGCGCGACCCAGCTTGGCGCCAACGCTTATATCGTCAAGCCGTATCAGGATGAGTACCTGCTCACCACCATCAATGACCTGATCCAGCGGAGTGTGGCTGGCGCGCTCTAGCGTCGGCCACCCTTCACGCTTGACCCACCGCCAGACGGTGCGACAGGAGACGCGACGATGAGTGGGGGCCACGAGCGCGGCGTGACGGTGTGGGAAATTCACCGGGCGCTGGCGCAGCAGCAGTATCAGGCGGTCTGCGACGAGCTGGCGCGCCTGCGCGAGATGGTCGAGCCAACCTCGCACAAGCGGCGCGAGCGCGAGCGTGACCTGGAGGCGGAGCGTCTGCGTCTGCTGGCCAGGCTAGGGCGCCTGGGGCCGACGCCACGCGCCAAGATGGGCTGACGCTAGCCCGTACGGCTGGCGCGGGCGGCAGGTCAGGCGATGGTGTAGCCCGCCGCTCGCAGGGCGTCCAGCGCCGCCGACAGGTTTGCCGCAGGCGTCAGCAGGTAGTCGGTGTCATATGTCGAGACGGCGAAGACACTCACGCCAGCGGCGGCCAGCGGCTGGGTCAACCCCGCCAGCACGCCCGTCAGCGCGAAATCGAGGATGCCCGCGACCCGCAATGCGCGCCAGCCTCCCGCCACCTGCGCGCCCTCCGGCGCCGCCTCCTCTGGAAGAACCAGCGAGAGTTCGTCGCGCGTCAGGGTCACGGCGACCAGCGTGGCGCTCAGCGGCAGCGGTGGAATGGCGGCGTCCGGCGGCAATTTGCAGACGGCGTAGGTCTCCGGCAGCAAGATCAGCGTGAGCGAGGCCATGCGCGCCTCCCTTCCATCGTTCGGGTCGGCTATCAGCGGGCGAGAATTGCGGCGGTGACCGCCTCGCCCATCTCGCGGGTTGAGATGACGGCCTCGCCGGGGGCCGCGATGTCGGCGGTGCGCAGTCCGGACGCGACGACCTGCCGCACGGCCCGCTCGACTGCTGAGGCCGCGCGCTTCAGTCCCAGCGAATAGCGCAGCAGCAACGCTGTCGTCAGGATGGCCGCTAGCGGGTTGGCCTTGCCCTGGCCCGCGATGTCGGGGGCCGAGCCGTGGATTGGCTCAAACAGGCCGAACTGGCCGTGCGCCGTCCGCCGCGCGCCCAGACTGGCGGAAGGTAGCATCCCCAGCGAGCCAGTCAGCATCGAGGCTTCATCGGTCAGGATGTCACCGAACATATTCTCCGTGACCACGACATCGAACTCGCGCGGATTGCGGATCAGCGCCATCGAGCAGGCGTCCACCAGCATGTGCCGCAGCGCGACATCAGGATAGTCGCGGTGAACGTCCTCGACGACGCGCCGCCAGAGACGCGAGCAACTCAGGACATTGGCCTTGTCCACGCTCGTCACCTGCTTGCGGCGGTCGCGCGCCAGATCGAAGGCGTAGCGCGCGATGCGGGTAATCTCGGCTTCGGTGTAGACCATCGTATCGACGGCGGAGGCGCCGCTGGCGGATTCATGGATGGCGCTGGGTTTGCCATAGTAGATGCCACCGGTCAGTTCGCGCACGACGAGCAGGTCAACCCCGCGCAGGGTTGCGCGCTTCAGGGTGGAGGCGCCCAGCAGCGCGGGCAGCGGACGCACCGGGCGCAGATTGGCGAAGAGCTTCAGGTCACGGCGCAGGCGAAAGAGCGAATACATCGGTTCTCGCGCGTCGTTGGGATTGCCCGCGCCCACGCCGCCGACCGCGCCAAAGAGGATCGCGTCGGCGCGCTGGCAGAGCGCCATCGTAGCGTCACTGATGGCGATGCCCTCGCGATCCACCGCCGCCTGCCCCACCAGCGCGTCGCGCAGCGTGAAGGTGTGGCCGAAACGCTCGCCGACCGCCAGCAGCGCGCGGGTCGCCTCCGCCGTCACCTCTGGCCCGATGCCGTCGCCGCCCATCACCACGATCTCAAACGCGCCCATCAGCCATCCTCTTCTCTATCGTCAGGCGCCGCGCCTTCGCGGAGCATACGGGCTGAGTATAGTGGCCGTCAGTCCCACTGGTCAAGCGCGCGTTAGCTGCCGCGCACTTTGCCTGGGGTGACGCGGAGCGGACGCGAGTAGCGCGCCGCGAACGCGACAGGTCCGTTGAAGAAGCGGTCGATGCGGTCGCGGTAGCGTTCGAGGTAGTCGGGGCGCTCGTTGGCGGGCGGCTCCTCCGGCGCTTCGCGCGCAGAGCCAGTGAAAACAACGATGTCGCCGCCGCGCCCGTTGCCGTCAAAATGCAGAGCGACGTGCGGGTTGCGGCGGATGTGGGCGATGCGCGCGGCGTCTGGCAGGCTGTAGATCAGGAAGCTCTCGCCGTCCCAGAGATACCAGACGGGGTTGGGCTGCGGTGTGCCATCGGCGCCAGTCGTCGTAAGCCAGATGACACGCTCGTCGCGCAGCCGCGTGGCTACGCGGGCGCCGAACTCGGTGGAAGGGTCAGGTAGCGCAAACGTCATACGAATCACCTCCAGGCTGGATAGCGCAGTGATGTCATATGCTCACTATCGCATACAGGCTGGCCGGGCGTCGGAGACAAAGGGGCTGGGATGAACGAATATGCCGTGCGTGAGGCGCTCGTAGAAGACGCCAACGCCATCGCGCGCATCCGTGTGGCGAGCTGGCGGCGGACCTATCGCGACATCGTGCCGGACGAGACGCTGGCGGCGATGGATGTGGAGGAGAACGCGGCGACTACGCGCCGCTGGCTGGCGCAGATCGTGGAAGGCTCGCGCGGGCCGCTGGCGTGCGCCTTCGTGGTGGCTGGCGCGGATGACGAGACCTGCGGCTTCGCGCATGCCGGGGCGGCCCGCCCGCTCGAGAGCGGCGCGGCGCCGGAGCCATACGAAAGCGAGGTCTACGCGCTGTATCTCACGCCAGGCTACGAGCGGCGCGGGCTGGGCGGACGGCTGCTGGGCGCGACGGCGCGGCGCCTGCGGGCAAGTGGCGCGCGGTCGCTCATCATCTGGGCGCTGGAGCGGAATCCGAATCGCGGCTTCTATGAGGCGCTGGGCGGTGTCGTAGCGTATGCGCAGACACTCCGCTTCGGCGAGCGCGATGTGGCCGAGGTAGGATTCGGCTGGCCCGACCTGGATAGCCTGATCGCGCGGCTGGGCGGTCGCTGAGCCTCATGCGCGCGGGCGTCAGTCGCTGAAGCGGAAGCGTAGCAGCGCCCAGAGCGCCGCGAAACCGTCGCGCCAGGTGATCTTCTTGCCCTCGGCGTAGTCGCGGCCAGCATAATAGATCGGCACCTCATAGATGCGGTAGCCGCGCTTGAGCACCTTTGCCGTAATCTCTGGCTCGAAGTCAAAGCGGTTGCTGCGAATCTGGATGTCCTTGATGACTGGCGCGCGGAAGGCTTTGTAGCCTGTCTCCATGTCCGTGAGCATATTGTTGTAGAGGACATTGGTGACGAGCGAGAGGAAACGGTTGCCGACGTAGTGCGAGAACATGAAGGAGCGGTGAGTACCCAGAAACCGCGAGCCATAGACGACATCGGCCACGCCATCCAGAATCGGGCGCAGGACGACGGGGAAGTCGGTAGGATTGTATTCGAGGTCGGCATCCTGGATGATGATAATGTCCTTGGTGGCCGCCTTCACGCCAGTGCGGATGCCCGCGCCCTTGCCCATGTTGCGGTCGTGGTAGAGCACCTTGACGGTCTCCGGGAAGGAAGTCTCCTGGAGCAGTTCGCGGGCGCCGTCGGTGGAGCAGTCGTCTACGATGACGATTTCGCCGACGGTGGGCTGGCTCGCCACGCGCCGCACGACTTCGAGGATGGTCTTGACTTCGTTATAGACCGGGATGATGACTGAAACGCGCTGGGCATCCTGTGCTGGCAGGTCACTCGCCGACATGACTCTCCGCTTTCCCTTATCCGCTGCCGCGCGCCCGCCCCTGGGCGCGACGACCGATTCTATCGCTTCACTATACACCGCGCGCACCGCGAGCGCCGCGCGGGCAGGACAAACGCAGAGGCCGGACGCCGCCATGAAGGCGCGCGTCCGGCCCCAACGCGCACAGAGCGCAGCCTACGGCTAGTGCTCCGCGCCGACGGCGACCATCTCTGGCGTGGACTCCATCACGTAATCCTCAGCCGCAGTCTCGTCAGCGCCAGCGGGCGCCTTGACCAGGTTGAAGATGATGGAGAGGACGACACAGACGACCAGGTTGACGATCAGCGCGTAGAACGCCGCATAGCCTGCCGCGACGAACCCGCCCAGGTGCAGCGGATAGACCGACGAGCCGAAGTGCGGCGTCTTCAGTGACGACTGCGTATACGCCATGTAGGTGCCGATGATCATGCCGGCGGCCCAGCCAATCAACAGCGCCCAGCGATGGAACCAGCGCGTGTAGAGGCCGATGATGATCGCCGGGAACGTCTGGAGGATCCACACGCCGCCGAGAAGTTGCAGATTCAAGGCGTTCTGTGTGCCGAGGTAGATGATGAAGAACAGCGCGCCGAACTTCACCACCAGTGAGGCGAGCTTGGCGACCGTCGCTTCCTCGCCTGGGCTGGGATTCTTGCGGAAGTACTCGCGGTAGATGTTGCGCGTGAAGAGGTTCGCGGCGGCGATGGCCATGATCGCGGCTGGCACCAGCGCGCCAATGGCGATGGCGGCGAAGGCGACGCCGACAAACCAGTCTGGAAAGCTCGCCAGCATCAGCGCAGGTACAGCGAACGTGCTGCCGTATTGCTTGAAGCCGAGGGCGAACTCCGCCTTCTTGGTGACACCCGCTGCGATGGCCATGTAGCCGAAGAGGGCGATCAGGCCCAGCACGAAGGAGTAGGCGGGCAGCAGCGCGGCGTTCCGCTTGATGACCTTGCGGCTGTTGGCGGCCAGCACGCCAGTGACGGAGTGCGGATACAGGAAGAGCGCGAGCGCCGAGCCGAGCGCCAGGGTGGCATACGCGCCATATGTCCCAAGGCTCGTCGACGTGGGCGGCTTGAGCGTAACGGCGAAGCCCTTCGTCGTCGCCTGGTGCGCGACCGCAGCCTGGAAGATGTGCCCGTAGCCGCCAAGCTGGATCGGAATCCAGATCACGGCGACAATGACGGTGATGTAGATCAGCAGGTCCTTCACCAGCGCGATCATCGCCGGAGCGCGCAGGCCGCTGGTGTAGGTGTAGGCGGCCAGGATGATGAAGGCGATGACGAGTGGCAGGTCATTGAGCGGCATGCCCAGGACCGAGCCGCTGAATTCCAGACCCATGCCAGCCAGCACGACCTGAATGCCGAGGAGCTGGAGGGCGATGTATGGCATGGTGGCCAGGATGCCCGTCAGCGCGACAACCAGCGCGAGTGTGCTGCTGTCGTAGCGACCACGCACGAAGTCGGCGGGGGTCACGTAGCCGTGTTTGCGCGAGACGCTCCACAGGCGCGGCATGACGACGAAGATGAACGGGTACACGATGATGGTGTACGGCACTGCGAAGAAGCCGATGGCCCCACTGGCGAAAATCAGGGCGGGAACGGCGACGAAGGTGTATGCGGTGTAGAGATCACCGCCGAGCAGGAACCAGGATACGATGGTGCCGAATCGACGCCCACCAAGGCCCCACTCATGGAGCTGGTTGAGGTCGCCGCGCCGCCAGTTGGCGGCAATGAAGCCGAGGACGGTGACGAGCGCGAAAAGTGCAATGAAGATGACCAGCGCCGTCACGTTCAGGTTGGACATGCGGATCTCCTCTGATTTGCGCGATCTGGTAGTCGAGTCAAACGCGGTCTGTGGCCAGGAAGTGGTGAGAGACCAAACGGGACTGGATGCGCCAGCGCACGCTGGCGACCGCGCCTAATCGCGCGCCAGGAAGTACACGGCTCCGGTGATGATCGACGCGAGAATGATCCAGAGGAACTGATACCAGTAGAAGTACGGGATGCCCAGCCAGTCTGGCGTAAGGGCGTTGTAGAACGGCGGCCAGAGGGTGCCGATGAACGGGATCAGGAGCAGGAGATAGAGCCAGTAGACGCTTTTCCTGCTACGGACCGTTTCGTTGTTCATGTTCTCGCTCCCTTTCAGTGAGCTGCGGGTGTTTGGGCCAGCCTGCGATGGTCCACCATATGGGTTGCCTGGTCGAGACGCACGATACGTCCTGGTCGCGCAACCGAACGCTATCGTGTTGACGGAATGTTACGGAACAGGCGGTATCTTGTCAATCCCTGTGTAAGAATTGGTCACGACGTTCCATATTTTGGGCGCGCGAAGCACCGGCGTATCAGCGTATCCGCTGTGCGCTGATGTGGGGTCCGCTTGCTGTGAGACGCGCCTATGCGGATGGCGGCGCGAGCAAATGCTCGATGTCGGCGAGGTCGTCTGCGCTGAGCGTCCACTCGCTCGCGGCGACATTGGCGGTGACTTGCTCTGGGGTGCGCGCTCCGGCTATGATGGTGGCGACGGTGGGCTGCGCTGCGAGCCAGGCCAGCGCAAGCTCACTGGCGGTGTGGCCGCGCGTCTGCGCCCAGCCCGCCAGCCGCTGCGCCGTGGCCAGCGTCCCATGCTGGAGGCGCCGCTCGAAGCCAGCGTAGTCGCTGCCTCGCGTGTTCGCGGGGATTGGCTGGTCAGGTTGGTACTTGCCTGTGAGAACGCCGCTTGCCAGCGGTGAGTAGGGGATGATGCCAACGCCGAACTCCGAGCAGGCGGGAATGAGGTCGCGCTCGATGTCTCGGGCGAGCAGGTTGTATTCGGGCTGGGCCGAAACGAAGGACGCCCAGCCGCGCCGGTCGCTGGTCCAGAGCGCCTGGGTGAGGCGCCAGGCGCCGAAGTTAGAACAGCCGATATAGCGGACATCGCCCGCGCGCACGAGGTCGTCCAGCGCGCCGAGGGTCTCATCGAGTGGGGTATCGGGGTCAAAGCGGTGGATCTGGTAGAGGTCCAGGTAGTCGGTCTGGAGTCGGCGCAGGCTGGCGTGCGCGCCCGCGATGACGCGCTTGCGCGAGGAGCCGTTTTCGTTTGGCCCTGGGCCAGTGGACATCCCGACCTTGGTGGCGATGAGCGCGCGTTCGCGCTGGCCGCGCAGCGCTTTGCCAATGTATTCCTCTGAGACGCCAGCGTTGTAGATGTCCGCTGTATCGATGAAATTGATTCCAGCGTCGAGCGCGGCGCCGATGATGGCGGCGGTCTGCTTTTCGTCCGCCACCCGGCCAAACGTGTTGGCGCCCAGCCCGATGACCGAGACGCGCAGCCCCGATCTCCCCAATTTCCGGTATTCCATGTTGTCGCTCCTTTTCAACCCGCCTGCCCGTTCTGTGGCGTGGATACGGAATATATGGTACCGCGAAACCGATTTCTTGCCGAACGGGCGCCGATAGACACGCCTGTTATGCTGTATGAAGTCCGGTGCGTCGCCTGTGTAGCGCGATGTGGGCGCGGCGCTGGACCTGGCCATTGAAAGCATGCAGGCCCTCTGGGAGAGGAAAGGAGAGACGCGGCAGATGTTCGGATTCGTTCTCGCTTCGGCGTTGTTCGGCATCATCCCCAACTCCGGCATCCTGAACACCATCTTCCACCAGACGGACATCACGATTCAGGTGCTGGACTGGCCCGCGAAAGGCTATCACCTCAACCTGATCCAGCTCATCATTCTGCTCGTCCTGGCAGTGGTGGTGAACGCCGTCACCAAGTATCTGACCAAGTCCGAGTCTGGTGGCCTGGTCACGGGTGTCATCCTGACGATCATCGGCGCGTACCTGCTGGAGACCTACGCTCGCATCCCCTTCGATTTCGCGCTCGAAGGCGTGCTGATTATCGCCTCGCTGCTTGGCGCCATCATCGTGGGCGTCTTCTACACACTGATTCGCGCGCGGTTCAAGCGTAGCGAAAAGAAATAACCGAGCCGACGGCACAGACGGCGACAGGCGGCGCGCTGGGGAATGCTCCTCGGCGAGCCGCCTGTTTCGCGTTGGCGCTCAGACAATCCAACCGTACTGGAGAAAGTATATCGCGAGCAGCGCCTGGAGCAGCGCGCCCGACCACAGCAGGATGGGCAGCAGCCACTCGGAGCGGGCCAGGCGGCCGGCGAAGATGACGAATAGCGGCGCCGCCGCAATCATGTAGCGTCCACCGGAGATGAACAGGTCGGTGAAGTCGATTGGCTCCGACGTGACCAGGAAGAGCAGGCAGAGCATGTAGAGCGTGAGCGCCACTGGCGCGCGGCGGATGGCCGCGAAGGTGAGGATGACGGCGGCGACGATGGGCGCCAGGTCAAGGAATACGCGCATCTGGAGTGTCGTCTGCGCGTGGAGACCGAAGAAGCCGACGATTGCGACAGGGATGGAGAAGAGGGGCAGCAGGAAGAAATGCGCCCAGTGGCTCTCCGCCAGAACGAACGTAAATGGACTTCCGAACCGCAGCCAGAGGTAGCAGGCATACAATCCTATTCCGATGATCGGCCCTAGCACGGCGGGGACGGCGGGCGCCATCTGGCGGAGCGCCTGTCGGATTGGCATTTCGGCGCGCAGTTCGCGGTAGCGTTGCAGCGCCTCCCACGCCAGTGGCAGGATGAGCGCGGGCGCCACTGGTCGGCAGAGGCCCGCCAGAATGCCCACCGCAGCCGCCCACCTCCAGTCACGTCGCATGCTGAAGAGCAGCGTAAGCGCGGCCAAACCGGCAAACAGTCCGTCCGAGTAGGCGGCGACCAGAAAGAATCCCAGCGGGTACGTAGCAAAGAGCAGTACCGCTGTGCGCGCGACGCGCCGCTCGCGTCCGGCTGGAGCGATCTGCGCGGCCAACGCCGCCACGCCGAAGTACGCCAGCAGCGCGGCCAGGTTCGAGATCAGCAATGCGGCGGTGATCCAGTGGGACCCGATCAGAGTGGAGACGATCTTGATCAAGCCAGGAAAGAGCGGGAAGTAGACCGTATCATTGATGTGGTTGTAGCCACCCTGCGCCAACACAATATAGGCGTGGCCATCCCAATAGGTCCAGCGGCGGATGAGCGTATAGAGGGAGAAGGGATGCGTTGATGGTCCCTGCCCGCCGATGGCCAGTGGCAGATACCACGTCAGGATGGCGTAGGCGATGCGTGTGGCGAGCCAGATGCTCGCGGCCTGGGCGAAGATGACGCGCCAGGGTAGCGTGCGTTGCGATTGCGCCAGGCTCACGGGCGCGGGCATGCGCAGCCATGCTGGCCGTCGTGCGCGCCAGCGCGCCGGAGAGCGATCCGGCGCCGCGTCTATTTCCAGTCCCATCTGCTGGACTTCTCCTTCGATTGAGTGTGAGATATGCGCCGCGAGTCCCTCCAGCGTCCGTATGTTCCAAGAGTCGAGACGTGGCGCCAGGACGGTGGTAACGCGCGGCTCATGGCGTATTGGCTGCGAATGTCGTCGCCTGGCCCAGCGGCGTTGGCGGGCCAAATGAGATGGCGCCCGATTCCAGCGGTAGCGGGCCGAGCGTGGGTCGCGTGGCGGTCGCCAGCGCCATCGTCGCCGTAACGCGCCAGTCCGCGATGGAGCGATTTTCGCGCAGTGAGGCGGGCAGCATGGTCAGCGTGACGAGGCTGAGCGCCCGCGACCAGCCCAGCCGGCCGCAGGTGGTCGTGAGCGGCGCGCCGAGTGGGTCGCCGTGGGCGTCGAGCGCCTGGACGGTGAAGGTGTAGTTTGCGATGGGCGCGCCGAGTGGGTCGGCGCCGTCCCAGTAGCGCGCCCTATTGGCAGCGTCCGGGAGCGCGGGCGCGCCGCGCCAGTGGATGGCCAGCGCAAGCCCGCTTTGGCCGAGCGTGGTGTAGGCGTAGGCTGCTGGATGTGGCGCGCTGATCTGGACGGCAGTGACGTTGATTGGCAGTGCGCCGTGAATGGTCGCGCCTGGCGTGATGGCATAGAGTCGATAGGGCGCGGCGCCCTGGACGGCGACAGCGCCGAGCGTGTGGGCGCCGACGACATCTGGAAGGAGGGCTGCGGCGTCGCTGCTGGGCAGCGCTAGCGTGACCAGCGGCGCCATCGCGTTGGCGGCGGGCAGCGCGACACAGCCAGCGCTGATGTAGTCCGTGGCGGGGAGAGCGGCGCTGTCGGTCGCGTTGAGATAGCCCAGCGATTCCTGCTGGACGGCGGTAGACGCGATGGCGACCGCCGCATGCAGACGGCGCGCGGCCGCTTGAGTCGCGTCCAGCGCGTCGAGCTGGCTGGAGAGGGGTACGCCGTAGTGCAGTGGCAGCGCTAGCCCGTCGAAGACTCCACTATGGATGGTCGCCAGTTCGCTCGCCACGCCGAAGGTCTGCGCGCCGCCGATGCCGATGAGCGCGACGATGAGGGCAGCCGGCGCCAGCAGCCGCCCTTGCGTCACGGGCAGCGACTGACGCACCACCGCACGTCCCAACTGGACAGCCGCCCAGGCGAGGAATCCGCCGATGCAGAGGTAGACGCCAGGCAGGAGCACGAGCAGATAGTGCGGCTCTACCGGGCGAGAGTGGCGCAGCATGAAGGCGAGCGGCAGCGCCTGCCACAGCGCCAGGATCAGCGCGACGCGCCGCTGCCGCTCGGCCAGCCCAGCGCGTAGCCCGGCGCGTAGCATGGCGCGCAACCTGGCGGCGCCACGTGTGTCTGGCGCCGCCAGGCCACGTGCGAGCCAGGGGGTGAGCAGGCGCCACACCAGCCAGCCCTCTGCCGCGACCAGCAGCGCCGCTATCAGCCAACCCAGCGGGATGAGGGCCACGCCCAGCGCGCGATAGGACGAACCAGCGCCGAGCCATTCAGGCGGCGCGGGTTGGACGAGACGGACGAGGTAGGTGAATGCCCAGGTGTCGAAGCTGGCGTGGCCCTGGGTGAATCGGCTCGCGAGCTTCAGGTCGGCGCCGTGGCTCACCAACTCCCACATGAGGGTCGGGCCGAAGAGCGCGACGAGGGCCGCCGCCGTCCAGCCAAGGTCGCGCCGCCGCACGTCACGCCAGGTGAACGCCAGCGCCATGGCGATCAGCCCAAGCAGCGGCGCCGCTGTGGGGTGAAGTCCGGTGGCGACGCCCCACAGCAGGACAGCCCAGCCCAGCCAGCCGCGTCGTCTCTCGACCACCGCTAATGCGATCACCCAGATGAAGAGCAGGATGATCGGCGCGAGCAGATTTTGCTGCCAGATGAAGCGGGCGTAGTGGACGGGGCCACTGGCGGTGGCGTAGAGCAGCGCCGCCGCGAACGCCGCCAGGCGGCTGAGATAGCGCGCGGCGAGCAGGTAGAGCAGCGCAACGGCGGCGATGTTGGCGAGCGCGGTGAAGAGCGTGGCGCCCAGCGGCCCGCCGACCACGGCGAACGGCGCATAGAGCCAATCGGAGATGGGCATGTTGAGCGCGCCGATGGAACTGGGGATGCCAGTGACGATGAAAGCGTGATGGTCGGCGGCGGATCGGCCCAGCGCCAGTAGTTGGGCCTGGTCGCCCAGGAACGACGTGTCGCCCAGCCAGAGCAATCGCAAGAGCGCGCCAACGAGGACGGCGGCGCCAAGTGGTAGCGCGTGGGGGCGCCAACTCGCCGGAATAGCGCGCAGGACGCGCATCGTAACTTCTCGCGTGTCGGCGGCGCGCATGGCGGGTCCGCTCCCTCCACATCCTACAGTCCAGCGGCGCCCCAGCCAGACGTCCTCAGTGCGCCGCCGATATTGTGCCACGCGCGCCGATATGCTCGCTCGTCGCTGGCCCATTCCGGCGGGCCGGAAGCGCAGTCAGGGCTGTGACATGGACGACAGGCGAAAGTGCGCGGGCGACGTGTACAATAGGTCAGGCGGCGACAGAGCGGGCAGAGAAAGGGTGTAGGCGATGGCGGACGAGACGCCTGGGCGAGATGGCGAGGAGACGTTGGAGGAAGTCCACGAGTCCGGAGAGGTGGCGACTGGCCCATACACGCCGGAGATCGTGGACGCCATCGTGACGCCCGCTCCTGTTGGTTTCGATGAGCCGACCAGAGATATGCCCTCGGAGGCGCTCGGACGCCTGAACCAAAAGGCTCCGCCGCAGCGAGCGACCGCCCGGCGTCGCCAGACCCAGCGCCTCCGCCAGCGCCGGATTCCAGTCTGGGCCTACGCGCTGGTCACACTGCTGGTGGTGGCGATCATCGGCGGGCTGGCGTATGCCATCGCCGGGCCGTCCCTGCTCCGCAACCAGGGCGTGAACGACATCAACGGCTGCGGTGATGGCTCGCCGTGCCAGGTGGCCAACGCCTATCTCGCGGACTACACCGGAGGCCACTACCCTGCGATGTATGCGCTGACTTCCTCGGTCAGCCGCGCGCGGTTCAACAATCCGACGTTGCTGCACGCCGCCGCCAATCTCAGCGTCAATTCGGTGGACTACGCCAGCGCGCAGGACTACCTGATGCGGCGCACTCAGGGCATCATCAACGCGGCGCAAATCTATAGCATGTCGGCCACGCTGGGCGCGGTGAAGCGGATCAGCGCCACGCAGGTCAGCTTCCCCGCGCGGGTCATCATGCGCAGCGTAAGCCTGGGCGATGTCGCGGTGGACATCACCGTGCCGCTGCGGCTGGAGCATAACAGCTGGTGGGTAGACTGGAGTCCGGGCCTGATCTTCCCGCAGCTCGACAATCCGAATGATCCGAACTACCTGAACCTGGTCCGGCTCACGACGCAGAGCGCGAATCGCGGGACGATCTACAGCGCGGACGGGAAGGCGCTGGCGCTGGACGCGACCACCTATGTCGTGGGGGTTGTCCCCGCCAAGATTAGCAGCCAGAGCGCCGTCACCCAGGCGTTGGTGAAGAACCTCGATCTGACGCCCGCCGAGATTACCGCCGCGTATCAGGGGAAGGACGCCAACACCTTCTGGCCAGTGCGCGCGATCACGCCAACGCTCTACGCGCAGGTGAGCGCGTCGCTGAATGCGCCGGGCATCCAGATACAGCAGAGCGAGGGGCGAGTTTATCCCTACGGTGTGGTGACAGCGCCAGTGACGGGCTATATCGGTCAGGTCAGCCCGGATGACCTCAAGAACGACAGCGCGCACTACTACCAGAGCGGCGACACCATCGGGCGCGCAGGCGTGGAGCAGTGGGGAGAGCAGTATTTGCGCCCAACCAAGGGCGGTACGCTGGTGATCCGCTCGCGCAACGGCGATGGCTCGGACGGCCCAATCGTCGCCACCATCGCCCAGCGCTCGGCGCAGAACGGCGAGGATGTCTACACAACGATCAGTCTCGCGGCGCAGCAGGCGGCGATGGCGAACCTGGCGAAGCAGAGCGGACATTCGGGCGGCGCGGTCGCGCTGGACCCCACGACGGGCGCTGTGCTGGCGATGGCGTCCTACCCCACCTACGACCCGAATGACTTTTCGCTGGGCTTCACCGCGAACGAGCAGGCGCGCTTCAACGCCCTGAGCAGCCCCTATCTCAATCGGGCGACGATGACCGCTGATCCCATCGGCTCAGTTTTCAAGCTGGTAACGCTCTCCGCCGGACTCGAACACGGCATCTCCTCCTCGCAGATCTTCACCTGCAAGGGGACGTTCCAGGTACCGGGCGAGAACCACCTGCGCTACGACGACTCACCGACGGGTCATGGGAACCTGACGGCGCCGCAGGCCATCGCGCCATCATGCGATGTGGTGTTCTGGAATATCGCCGTGATCCTCAACAAGCAAGATCCGACCATCCTCTCCAATGAGGCGAAGGGCTTCGGCTTCGGCGCGGCGACGGGGATGATTGGGCTGCCAGCGCAGGAGGACAATCCGGGCCTCGTGCCTGATCCGTCATGGCTGAAGGCGAACAAGAACGCGACCTGGACGCCGACCGACGCGGCGAATCTGGGCATCGGGCAGGGCTTCTTCGAGGCGACGCCTGCGCAGGTGGCGCAGATGACGGCGACCATCGCGAACAATGGCGTGCGGATGCGTCCGCTGCTGGTGACGAAGGTGGTGAACGCGGCGGGCGCCGTGACGGCGACCTTCACGCCGCAGAAGGCGGGGAGCGCGCCACTCTCGGCGGCTAACCTCCAGATCGTGCAGGCGGCCATGCTCGGCCCGATCTATGCGCCCAACGGCACAGCGACATCGCTCTTCGCCAACTATCCCGTGACGGTTGCGGGCAAGACTGGCACGGCGGAGTCTGGCCAGCCCATGCCGCATTCGTGGTTCACGGCCTACGCGCCCGCCTCGAAGCTCTCTGGCCCGCCCGCCACGCCGCAGATCGCCGTCGGGACGCTGGTGGAGTACTCCGGTGAGGGCGTCACCTACGCGGGGCCGGCCTCGCAGGCCATCATGACCGCCTATCTGCAATCCATTCCCGCGCCGCAGGCTCCGACACCAACCGCGCCAGCCAGCCCCGCGGCCTCGCCGACCGGGCAGTGAGGAGGCGCTCATGGAGCGGGAAACGCGCGTGGGCATGGGCTATGACGCGCATCGATTTGCGGTGGCGGAGGATGGCCGCCCGCTGATGCTGGCGGGCGTGCGAATTCCCCACGAGCGCGGGCTGGCAGGGCATTCGGACGCCGATGTCGCGCTGCACGCCGTAGTGGACGCGCTGCTGGGCGCGGCGGCGCTGGGCGACATCGGCGCATTCTTCCCGTCGAGCGACGAGCGTTGGCGCGGTGCGGCCAGCTCGGCCTTCGTGGCGGCGGCGGTCGCGGCGCTGGCAGGCGAGGGCTGGAGCGTGGTGAATGTGGACGTGACTATCGTGGCGGAGCGTCCGCGTCTCTCGCCACACGTCGCGGCGATGCGCGCCTCGCTGGCGGGGCTGCTGGGGATAGCCTCCGAGCGGGTGAGCGTGAAGTCAAAGACGAGCGATGGTATGGGCTTCACCGGCCGCGAGGAAGGGATGGCCTGCTACGCGGTGGCGCTGATCGCGCGCGGATAGCCGGGCGCGCGGCGTGGCTGTGCGCCCGCGAAGGTGTCAATCGCAGCCGAGCCACGCCCGCCCGTATGAGCGCATCTCCTCGATCACGCCTGCCAGCGCCTGGCCCTTCTCGGTCAGCGAATACTCGACGCGCGGCGGCACCTCGGCATAGGTCCGGCGGGTCAGCACGCCCTCGCGCTCCAGCGCGACGAGGCGCTCCGAGAGCGTCTTGGGACTGATGCCTTCCAGCGAGCGTTCTAACTCGCTGAAGCGCTTGACGCCGGTGGTCAGATCACGAATGATCAGCAGCGTCCACTTGCCGCTGATGATTTCGGCTGTACGCGCGACAGGACACACCACGCTTTTGTGGGCGGCAGGTGGCGCCGCGTCGTCGATGGTGACTGGACGCTGTGTCATGCTCTCTCGCTCCTCACCCGGCGCGCACGGACGGCAGGTGATGTGTCGTGAATGAAACAATAACTATACAAACTATAGCATGGCGTTGGCGCGACGTAAAGTCGCCAGGATAGTACATGTTGCGGATGCGTTGGCCGTTGCAATGTGGGCGAACAGCCGAAAATTGGGAGGCGCGCTGTAGAGCGAGCAGCGGATGCTGAGTGCTGAGATGTGGCGCGTTTTCGTATGGCAAGGCGTTTCCGGGCATGCGCCAACCTGCGCGCGACGACAGTGGGCAAATTGCGAACCTTTGCACATATCGTATCCGCGTTTCTGCGATTGTGCGCGTTTGGCGGCCATGCTATGATGCCCGCGAGCGCGAGGCGGGCGCGAGGCATATGCCGCGCTCGCAGCCCGCGAGTCGTCGTCCTCATCAATCCCGCAGGAGCCTCATGTGAGTGAAGTAACATCCTCCGTCCCGGCGCCGCAACAGGGGTCGGCGATCCGCCCGCGTGTGGGGGTCTACGCCTGGTACGTCTTCTGGCTGATGTGCGGCCTGAACTTCTTCAACTACGCCGACCGCTTCATCTTTACGGCGGTTTCGGATACGGTGCAGAAGCAGTTCGGGTTTACCGACTTCCAGTATGGCGTTTTCGGTAGCGCCTTCCTGATTGTCTACTCGCTGGTCGCCTTCCCGCTGGGCTACCTCGCCGAGCGCTACAGCCGCAAGGTAGTCGTGGGCGCGGGGGTGGCCGTCTGGAGCCTGGCGACGCTACTGACCGGGCGCGCGGTGGACTTCACGTCGATGCTGGTGGCGCGCTCGGCGGTGGGTATCGGTGAGGGTAGCTATTATCCCTCTGGCACGCCACTGCTGGCGGCCTGGTTCCCGCCGCAGCGCCGCGCGTCGATCCTGGCGTGGTGGGGGTCCAGCGCGCTCTTCGGGGCCGGGATTGGCTTCCTGATCGGCGGCTTCTTCGACTATCCTGACCGCTGGCGGCTGGTGTTTTATATCAGCGCCGTGCCGGGGCTGATCCTCGCGGGGCTGATGTTCTTCCTCCGCAACCGCCTGAAGGCTGATACGGACCCGGAGCCAGTCGAGATGGCGCAGGGGATGCATGTCATTGCGGTTATCAAGCGCTGCTGGCGTATCCCGACCTTCCGCGTGGTGCTCTTTCAGCATGCGCTGGGCTTCTTTCCGCTGGCCGCAATCTCGTACTGGCTCATCATCTACTTTAGCCACGAATACGGCGTGTATTCGCACTTTGGCGCGGCAGCGCTGAGTCGCACGCTTGGCTCGATCATCCCTGGCGCGCTGCTGGTGGTGGGCGGGATCATCGGCGGTATCTATGGCGGGGCGTGGGCGAACCGGCTGCGGCACAAGTATATCGGCGCGCGGGTGCGGACAGGTGGCCTGGGCTTCCTCTACGCGGCGCCGTTCGTGGTGGTGGCGCTGGGCGCGCCATATGTGTTGCGCGCGATCCCGGCCTATCAGGCGGCGTCATCTTCGACGCAGGTAACGGTCGGCGTCATCATCTTTGCGCTGATGGGGCTGGGCGCGGCGTTCTTCCTCAATGTCTACAATGGCCCGACCAGCGCGGCCCTGCAGGATGTCTTGCCGCCGAACCTGCGCGCCGCTGGCGGTGGGCTGGAGTTGACGCTGGCGCACCTGTTCGGCGATGTCTACGCGACCGCCGTGGTGGGGCTGCTGGCCGACGCGTTGGCCTCGCGGCTTGGCGGCGAGCAGATCGGGCTGGCGCTGCTCATCACCTGCCCGATTGCGCTGGTGGCGGCGGGAGTCGTCGGCATCTGGGGCAGCAAGTTCTACAAGCGCGACATCGAGGCGTTGGGCGCGTCGGCTGAGGAGCTGATCGGCGCGAATAGCTAGGCTGCGTAAGCGGCGAATAGATGCGGAGACACGCGCGCAGGTACTATGGTGAGTAGGCCATGCGCCTGCGCGCGTGCTATGCTGCGCTGTGGATTGAGAGAACATCGCGCAGGGACGACTTCAGGACGAACCGCGCTGGCGAAGGTGATGTGTGTTGGGTGAGCCGTCGAACAGCCCAGAGGGCATCCTGACATCCGGGACAGCGCCGACGGCGCGAACACGCGGCGAGCCACGCGCGCCCTGGGCCAGCGCGATCAGCCTGGCGGAGGCGGGGCTGCTGACCGACGTCAGTATTGTCTTCGATCTCGCCTGGATCTACATTCCCATCGCCGGAATGGCGTTCATTCCGCTCATTCCCACGCCGTTCACCATCCTCTACCTGCGGCGAGGCGCGCGGATCACCCTGTTCGCCGCGTGTGTCGGTGGCTTCCTGATGACCGTGCTGGTCGGCCCGCACTATGGCTGGCGGCTCGGCTTCGAGGGCGTCATCGGCCTGGCGATGGGTTGGATGATGCGGAGACGCTGGCCGCCGACGCTGGCAATCGCGTTCACCATCCTGCTCAACACCGCCGTCGTCTATGCGGCGGCTTTCGCGGCGGTCTATGTGCTGGCGCTGCCCCTGGGCGACCTGTATGACGCGCTGCGCAATATGCTGGTGGCGGCGGGCTGGCTGCTCGACACCGGTACGGCGTTGCTGGGCCTCCACGCGGTGTACGCGCCCGTCCGCCCGGCGCTCGTCGCGCTGGCCCAATTCATCCTCAAGTGGTGGATACCGATGTTTTCGCTGTACGTGGTGGCGTTGACGGGGCCAGCGGATGTGCTGTACTACAGCGTGGCCTCGACAACCGCGCGAGCGCTGGGCCATGACGTGCGGACGTTCCCGCCGCAGTGGGTCTGGCGCGTGTTGCGGGTGGCTGGCCTGGCCATCAGTCCATTCGTGTGGCTGGCGACGCTGCTCTGGCGGGTCGTCACGGCGCCGCTGTGGGGGCCGGTCTGGCTGGCGCGTCGGCTGGCGCAGCGAAGGCGGACGCGGCGGCTGCGCGCGGAGTTGGCGCGGCTCACCACAGCGGACGCTGCCACTACGAGCGCATCCGATGCGCCGCCGCTGGTAGAGGTCAATCGGGTTGGAGAGGCGGAGCTGCGATGACCGATGCTGGCGCTACGGCAGGCGCGGCCAGCATGCGCGCCGACATCATCATCGAGGGCATGAGCTATCGCTACTCAGAAACGAGTGGCGCGGCGCTGAGCGATGTCTCGCTGACGATCCAGCAGGGCGAATATGTAGCGCTGCTGGGCCACAATGGCAGTGGCAAGTCAACGCTGGCTCGCATCATCGGTGGGCTGGCGCGACCCAGCGCCGGGCGGGTGACGCTGGCGGGTCTGGACACCGCCGAGCCAGCTAACCGCGCGCGAGTGCGTGGCCTCGTCGGCATGATCTTCTCCGACCCAGACAACCAGATCGTAGCGACGGTGGTGGAGGATGACGTTGGTTGGGGACTCGCCGCACGCGGTTTCCCGCATGACGTGATTATCGAGCGGACACGCGCCGCCCTGGAAGCGGTCGGCCTGCGACACGCCTATGGCCGCGCGCCGAACGAGCTGTCGGGCGGGCAGCGGCAACGACTGGCCATCGCCGGCGCGCTGGCGCTGGAGCCGTCCGCGCTGATTGCGGATGAGCCGACGGCGATGCTCGATCCGCGCTCGCGTGTGGAGGTCTCGGCGCTGCTACGGCGGCTCAATCGTGAGCATGGGCTGACGATCATTCATGTGACGCATCTGCTGGAGGAGGCCGCCAGCGCGCATCGCGTCATCGCGCTGGACGGCGGGCGTGTGGCGCTCGACGCGCCACCCGCGCAGGCGTTCGCCGATCTCGGTCGCCTGCGGGCGCTGCGCCTGGTGATACCCGATGTCGCGCTGCTGGCCGAGCGGTTGCGGGCGGAGGGGCTGCCCATTCCCGCCGACGCGCTCTCGCCTGAGGCGCTGACGCGGGCGCTGGGGGGGACGCGATGACGATTCTGGTGGACCACCTCACGGTCATCTATCATCCCGGCAGTCCACTGGAGCGGGTGGCGCTGCGCAACGTGAACTTGCGCGTGGAGGATGGGTCATGCGCGGCGATTGTCGGGGTGACAGGATCGGGCAAATCGACGCTGGCGCAATGCCTCAACGGCCTGCTGACGCCGACGAGCGGGCGCGTGGTAGTCGATGATATCGAGCTGACCTCGCGCGGCCTCGCGGGCGAGACCCTGCGGGCGCTGCGTCGGCGGGTGGGACTGCTCTTCCAGTTTCCGGAGGGCCAGCTCTTCGCACCGACGATTGGGGCCGATGTGGCGTATGGGCCAGGTCAGATGCGGCTGAAGCGCGCGGAGGTCGAGGAGCGGACTCGCTGGGCGCTGCGGGCGGTGGCGCTGCCTGATGATGACGCCTTCCTGGCGCGCTCGCCGTTCGCGCTCTCTGGCGGCCAGCGGCGACGGGTGGCGCTGGCCGGGGTGCTGGCGATGCGTCCGGGCATCGTCGTGCTCGATGAGCCGAGCGCAGGCCTCGACGCCGAGGCGCGCGAGGAGATCTATGCGACGCTGCGCGCGTTGCGCGAGCGCGAGAGGCTGACGCTGGTGGTCATCTCGCACGATATGGCGGAGGTGGCGGCGCTGGCCGAGACTGTGCTGGCGCTGCGGGATGGCCAGACGGCGCTGGCTGGCCCGACCGCCGCAGTGTTCCGGCAGACGGAGGCTATCGAGGCGGCGGGGCTGCTGCCGCCGCCATTGGCGCAAGTGGCCGCGCTGGCTCGCGCGCGGGGGCTGCTGCGCGCGGAGCCAACCAGCTTCACGGCGGAGGCGCTGGCGGAGGCGCTGAGGCCCGCGTCATCGGCGCCGCAGGGGCGGGATGGCGCGCACTCCGCGACACTCGACCGAGGAGATGGCCGTCATGCTGGATAGCCTGCCCGTTGGCTCGTACATCCCGCACGATTCGGTCATCCACCGACTGCGGGCGCGAACCAAGCTGCTGTTGCTCTGCTGGCTGGCGGCCTCGTTCTTCATCGCCAATCACAAGCGGTTCCACTATGGCGTCTATGGGCTGGCGTTCGCGCTGCTGATGCTCACGATGGTCCTGAGCGGGGCGAATCCGGGCTATATCTGGCGACGGCTGCGAGTGATCTTCCTGCTGATGGCGATCAGTCTGCCTTTCCTGCTGATCTGGACGACGGGGCCGACCTGGCGCACGTTCGGGCCGCTGGTCTTCACGCTGGACGGTGTGCGCATCCCAATCGAGGTCGTTGTGACCTATGACGGGCTGTGGTTCTCCGTCTCGACGACCTGCATCTTCCTGCTGCTCTACCTCGGCACGCTGGCGCTTTCGCTCAGCACGACACCGGTGGCGCTGGCGGAAGCCATCGTGCTGCTGCTGCGGCCGTTCCGCCGGATGGGGCTGCCCGCCGACGAGTTCGGCCTGATGACGCTGCTCGCCTTGCGTTTCGTGCCGACGCTCGTGCAGGAGGCCAACCAGCTCATCAAGGCCCAGGTCTCGCGCGGAGCCGAGTTCACCACTGGCTCGCTCGGCGCGCGGGTGCGCGGGGTGGTCATGCTGGTCGTGCCGCTGACAGAGGGCGCGCTGCGTCGGGCGGCAGGACTGGCGACGGCGCTGGAGGCGCGCGGCTACGGCGTGACAGGCGAGGCCACCCTGCTGCACGAGGGACGCTTGCGTGCGCTGGACTGGGCGCTGCTCATCCTCGTTCCGCTCATCACCGTTGCCGTCTACTGGTACCTCTAGGTTCCCGGCGGCGGGTTGACAGACGCCCGCCCTGCGCGGGAAGATGACAGCGAGCGGCGCGCAGACGGATGCGCCGTATGGTCTGGTCGCCCGCTGGAATGAGGTTTCGGTCGCGTGATGATCGGCGCGCTCCCTATCAATCTGATACTCTCGCTCGTCTTTGGCCTGGGACAAATCGTCGTCGGCGGATGGCTGGCGGCGCACACAGCGAGGCGCGGGCCTGGCTGGCGAACGGGCGTGCTGGTCAGCGCCGGATTGTGGTTCGTGTTCAGTGGTGTGATCGAGCTGCTCGTCTCAGGGATGGAGGCGAGCGAGCGGCTGACTGGCGCGCCAGCCAGGGCAACCTTCGAGCTGTGGCGCGGGCGTGGCGACCTGGGGTTGGCGGTGACGACGGCGGCGCTGGTCTGCCTGGCGCTGGCCTGGGCGCCGGTGATGCGCTGGTGGGCGCAGGCCCATCAGGCGGGCCCTGACGCCGTGAGCGCCGAGACGGGCAGAGAGGCTGAGCGGAGCGCACGATGAACTATCGACTGGTGGCGCTTGATCTGGACGGCACGTCGCTGACCTCGGATGGCAAGATCACGCGGCGCTTGTCGCGCGCGGTGCGCGAGGCGCAGGCGCGGGGCGTTGTCGTGACGCTGGCCACCGCCCGCCGCTGGACTGGCGCGACGCCCTATGCCAGGGTACTAGGCGTGGAGGGCGCGCTCATCCTCTATGATGGCGCGATGGCGCGGGCGTATCCAGGCGGCGCCGTGGAGATGGCGCGCCCGCTGGATGCGCGTCTGGCCCAGCGTGCGGCGGAGGCGCTGGCGGCGCGCGGACTGCGGGTAGTGGCGCAAGTCGGCGGGCCAGACGCCGAACGGCTGTTCGTCAGCGATACGGCGGGCGATTCGCCGTGGATCGACGCCTATCTGGCGAACTTTCCCCAGCAGGTGACGCGCGTGGCGCTGTCTGACCTCGCTAGCGCCGCTCCAGAGGCGCTGCGGCTCGTCTCCTTCGGGCCAGAGGCGATGTTGCGCGCCTCGCTCGATGCGCTGGACGGGTTGGAGGCTGGCTGGCAGGTGCTGCCACAAGGGAGCTACGGCGTCGGCGAGTTGACCATCTTCGCGCGCGAGGCGTCGAAGGGCGCAGGCCTGCGCTGGCTGGCGGCCGACCTGGGAATATCCATGGCGCAGACCATAGCCATCGGGGACCACGTGAACGATCTCTCGATGCTGCGCGCCGCTGGCCTGGGTGTTGCGATGGGCAACGCCGATCCAGAGATTCAGGCCGCCGCGAACGCGGTCACGGCGAGCAACGACGAGGATGGCGCGGCGCTGGCGATTGAGCGCTACATCCTGGACAACGACAGCGCGGCGATCGCTGCGGAGGAGGAGACGGCATGACGTGGCGCACGACCTTCCCGCCTGAGCGCTCCGACAGCGCTACGGACAATCCGGATGAGTTGTTCGACCTTGTGGATGAGCGCGATACGGTGATCGGCGTGGTCAGGCGGGGCGAGGCGCACCGCAATCCGGCGCTGATCCACCGTAGCGCGCAAACGCTGGTCTTCGATGGCGCTGGACGCGCGCTGCTCCAGCTTCGCTCTGCGCGCAAAGACCTCTATCCGGGCTATTATTGCGCCTCCGCGTCGGGACACGTCATCGCGGGCGACACCTATGAGGCGACGGCGCGACGCGAGTTGGAGGAGGAACTGGGCGTAAGCGCTGCGCTGACTGAGCTGGGCGTGAGGCTGGTGCGCTCGCAACTGGAGACGGAGATGACGGCGCTTTTCGTCGCGCGCTGCGACGGGCCGTTTCGCTTCAACCGCATCGAGACGGATGGCGGGGCCTTCTTCACGTGGGATGCGCTGCTGGCGGCGCGCGTCCGCCTGCCCATGACGCCAGCCCTGGTCACCGCGCTGGATGAGGTGGAACGGCGGCGAGCGGCAGGGACGTTCTCCTTGCCCTCCTGACACGGCGCGGCGCGCGTGGGGTATGCTCCGCACGGCGAGATACGGCGCGATGGCGTCGATGAGTGAGCGGAAGGAGCGAGCGTTGACCGAACAAACACCAACCATGCGCGCGATACGCTATCAGGCGGCTGGCGGCCCAGAGGTTCTGGCGCTGGAAGAGGTGGCGCGACCGGAGCCAGCGACAGGCCAGGCGCTGGTGCGGATCGCGGCGGCGGGAGTGAACTACGCCGACATCGCGCGTCGCTATAACCGCTATCTGGAAGCGACCCCGTTCCCCTACATCCCTGGCGCTGAGTTCGTCGGCGAGATTGTCGCCCTCGGCCCCGATACGCCGGAGACGCCAGGACTGCGCGTGGGCGCGCGGGTGGTGGGGCTGTGCGCCAGCGGCGGCTATGCGGAGTACGTGGCGACTTCGTTGCGGGGACTCGCGCCCGCGCCAGACGGGCCAAGCGATACTGACCTGGTAGCGCTGCCCGTGCAAGGTGTGACGGCCTATCACCTGCTCAAGACCTGTGCGCGGCTGGCGCCGGGCGAGCGTGTCCTCGTCAACGCGGCGGGCGGCGGCGTTGGCGTCCTGGCGATCCAGGTAGCCCGGCTGCTTGGCGCAGGGAAGATCATCGCGGCGGCGGGGTCAGATGAGAAGGCGGAGCTGGCGCGCTCGCTCGGCGCCCACGAGTTCATCAACTATCGCACAGAGTATCTGACCGAGCGGGTCAAGGCGTTGACGGATGGTAAGGGCGCCGATGTCATCCTGGAGCCGGTAGGCGGCGATATCTATCACCAGAGCGAACAGGCGCTGGCCCCGTTTGGTCGGCTGGTGGTCTTTGGCGCGGCCAGCGGGCAGCCAGGACTGATCGACCCGCTGCGGCTGATGCGGCGCAACGCTTCGGTGGTGGGCTTTTGGCTGGCGACGCTGCCCGGCAAGATGATCGCGGAGGGCATGGGCGCGATGATCGGCTGGCTCGCGCAGGGTGAGTTGCGCATCATCTCTGGCGGCGTGTATTCGCTGGAGGAGGCGGCGCAGGCGCAGCGCGATATGGAGGGGCGGCGCACACATGGCAAGCTGGCGTTGGTCATGACGCGCTGACGCCCACGCGAGGGCATGACATCGCCCCGGCTGCGTCTCCGTGCGGGAGGCAGGGCCGGGGCGATTGCGCGTGAGCCTGGTCGCGTCGGGCGGTCAGTAGATAAACTGGACGCCTGAGCCGGTGTGGGCGAAGCGATAGTCCACGCGCCCCCAGCCGCCGCCGTTCCAATAGAAATTCATCTCGGAGATCAGGAACCAGCCATTGGGATAGACCTTCAGGACATGGGCGACGTGGCCCGCGCCGCCCGCTCCCTGAATGCCAGGCTGGAAGACGACGGTCGCGCCGACTTGTGGGGTGAATCCGACGGAGTAGCCCCGCGACGCCGCGCTAGAGGCCCAATACTGCGCGTTGCCCATGTGCATCAGATTTTCGTCCTGGCGCTCATATTGCGCCCACCAGGTGCATTGGCCGAACGCCCAGCTATAGTAGCCGTTGACATCTGACATGCTGAACGCATAGTAGCCCGGTACGGTGACGAAGGCCCACGATGGCGGCCAGGGCGAGAGCGGCGGCGGCGAGACGCCCGCAGCGATGGCGGAGTTTGACGCGACTGTGACAATCGTGGATTTCACGCTCTTGACAGCCAGGCCCGCGCTGCCGGGAGCCGAGACGCCCGGGCCAGCGCCGCCGCCGATGTCCTGGTTAGGCTGCACGCCGATTACCGCGACCCACTGCCCAGTCGGGGCCTGATTCACGGCGTCGAGCGCGACGGGCAGGCCGAGTGGGCCGGCAGCGTGGACCGCCAGCCCTTCAGATGTGCCGCTGGCCAGTGGCCGCACGGTGGCCACGGCCGTCGCGGCGACCGCCCCGATCAGCGTCAGGATAATCAGACCAGTGGCCCAGTGGCGGCGCTTTTTCCGCTTGGGCGGCAGGAAGCGCAGTGCGGCCATGCGCCGGGTGGAGTCGCCGCTGAGGATGGTCACACCGCTGGCCGTGCGCCCATCATCGGGCAGCGCTGGCGGCAGCGGCTGCGAGATGACGGCCGGTGGCTGGGGGCGCTCCACCATCTCGATGTTCGATTCGACGATCTCTGGCGCCGACTCCATGATATAGGATGCCTGCTGGACGAACAGTCTGTCAGAGACGTTGAGCGGACGAGCGGTCACTTTGGCGCGCCTGCTGGTCGGTGGGCGGCGATAGGGGGGCGGCGTGTCAGCGCCATCGGACGTGGCGTCTACGACGGAGACAGCCTGGCGGCGACGTGTAGCCGACGAGGCTGCCGCATCCATTTTGTGGCTTGGCCCAGAGTCGCCCGCGCCCTCGGTGGTCTGGTGGTTCGCGCGCTTGCTTCGCTGCGGGGGTATGCGGTCTTCCGCCAGCATGCTGCTCCCTCCGGCGCGCCAGGTGGTTGCGCGCTCACTGGTCTGGCTCTCTACTCCAGAGAAGTATGCCAGATGTGCGGCGCGAGCGAAACTGCGCAGACCGCGCGGGCGGACGCGCTGCGGCGCCATCCCGCGTGGATTCAGAACGCGAGCGCTGTAAAATTGGCGCTTGCCGGGAGTATCCCTTGCCCCCCAGATGGGCTATCGCGCGGGTGGATTGGGCGCGCGGCGGTCGCTCAGCTCGAAGGCGTTTGGCAGGAGATCGGCGAGGGTGAGATCGGCGTCAAGGCCGTCCACCGAGATGATTGCGTCGGGGGCCAGCTCAGCGATCCACTGACGGCAGGCGCCGCAGGGCATGCGGGCGCCGAGGGGCGCGTCGTCGTCGGCGTCGATGCAGGTCAGTGCGAGTCGGCTGATAGGCGGCGGTGTGGCGATGTCCGCACGGCCCGCCGTCTGTGCGCACGCCGCCGCGAGCGCGCTTCGCTCTGCGCAGAGGGTCA
>DASVWQ010000057.1:0-5707 GCA_036393135.1 Ktedonobacterales bacterium | reverse complement strand
CTGGTTGAGCGGATCGAGGCCGCTGGTTGGCTCGTCGAGGATGAGCAGGCGAGGCTTGCCCATGAAGGCCTGCACCAGCCCGACCTTCTGCTTGTTGCCGCGCGAGTAGTCGCGGAACCGCTTGCTGGGGTCCAGTTCCAGTCGCTCGATCAGGTTCATGGTGTAGGCGTGGTCTACACCGCCGCGCAGATTGCCCAGATAGGTGATGATCTGCGCGCCCGTGAGCCGCCCATCGAAGCCGAACTCACCAGGCAGATAGCCAACCAGCCGCTTCACGTCGGACGCCTGTTCCCAGCAATCCAGCCCGCCGATGGTGGCTCGCCCTGTCGTTGGACGAAGCAGACCCATGAGCGTGCGGATGGTCGTCGTCTTGCCCGCGCCGTTTGGCCCCAGGAAACCGAAGACCTCGCCATCGGTGATCGTAAAGCTCACATCATCGATGCCACGGGCGGAGCCGTAGCGCTTGGTCAGGCGCTCAGCCTGAACCAGTGATGCCGTTGACGCTGCCGTTGTCGTATCCATGTCAACCGTTTCTCCGACCCGGCTGGACCTGACCAGCCGCGTCCACACAATTTCTGTGCGCGCTTTCGCGTGGTTCGGGGCGCCCGCCTCCGTGGGCGCCTGTCGGGGTCATTGCGTCTCGCCGCTCTCCTGGAGCGCGTAGGTGGGATCGCTGGGTGGTTTGGCGCTCGCGGCCTCCAGGCGCGCGTGGCGGGCGCGCTTGCGCTGGCGCCAGCGCTCGGCCATGCCCTCACTCTCCTCGAGCAGGAAGTCGCTGAAGTCGAGCATCACCTCCAGGCGCTCACGGGCGGCTGCGTCGTCTGGCGCGAGCGTGGCCAGCCCGCTCAGGGCCATGCCGTGCGTCGATTTCGCGCCCTCGATATTGAGCTGGTTGCGCCGCTCCCAGACGGTGTCGCTAAAGCGGTAGTAGTCGCGTCGGTCGCCGGGAATGCCGACGTGCGTGACGTAGCCAAACGTCACCGCCAGGCGGATGTTGGTGGAGATAGAGGCGCGCGAGACGAGCAGCGCCTGCGCCATGTCGTCCAGCGTGAGCGGACGTTCGACGAGCATCAACAGCCCCAGCATGCGGCCCGCCAGGCGTGGCAGACCATAGTGCGCGAAATACACTCCTAGCGCCTCGATGAACTCTTGCTGCTTGGCCGTCAGTCGTTCAGGATCCGCCATACCCGCGCTCACCTCCAATCTCTCGCCGCAGGAGACTATACGTCCGTCAGAAGTTTCAGTCAAGACTAAAACATATGAATCTTGTGTCTTGCGCCACTGCGCCATCGCCAACCGACAAGCGGCGCTATCCGCAAATTGGTATAGCAACAGATGAGTACTGTCGTTCGTCTGACCTACTTGAGAACCGCTATTGCCGGTATGGGTTAAGGCTGGTTGGTGTGGCGTGGTGGGCGCACGTGAGCGGGTCTTGCCACATGTCCTTCTGTCCTGGTGTTCTCAGATCCTCTTGTCCTCCGTCCTCAGGTCCTCCTGTCCGCAGGTCCTCAGGTCTGGGCGCGACACATGTGGTGGCTTTGGCGCGCCTGTGCTTTTCGATGGTGGGAGTAGCATGTGGTCCAAACCGGGTATCGCGTAGACCTCCAGCGCGATGAGATCGCTGTCGCGGGCCAGGAAACGGGCGCGCCGCAACTCAGCCTCATTATCTCGGCGCAGGTGGACGCTAGCCGCGTCGCATCGCTGCTGGAGGCGTTGAGCGCGGCGTGCGCGGGCATTACCGCCGAGGTTGTGGCGGTCGATGGCGGCGTGGATGGCGGCTGGCGGGCGGCGCGCGAGCATGACGCCTTTCGCGTGCGGGTCCTGGACTGGCCAGAGACAGCCGCGGGCCAGCGCTCTGCGGCCACTCGCATGGGAATCGAGGCGGCGCGGGCGCCCTATGTCGCGGTTGTGGCGCCTGACTTCGCTTGCCCGCCTGGACTGCTGGCGCGCCTCGTCACGGTTGGCGCGGCGCATGAGGCCGATGTCGTCATCGGCTCGCGCTATCGCTCCGGCGCGCGACTTGCCAGCCAGCCACTCTCTTCACGCACGCTCGGCTCGCAGGCGCTCAGTTCCCTGACCCGGCTGCTGTTCCCTGAGCGCCTGCTGCATGTCCACGACCCGCTCAGCGGCCTGCTGCTCGTCCGCCGCGCGCTGCTCGCTGATCTGCTCGCTGACCTGGGGGACTGGCCAGCGGACGCCGCGCCCGGCCTCGAATTGCTGATCCGCGCTCCCTGGGCAAAGCTGATCGAGGTTCCCCGCGCTAGCGAGCCAGGGCGGCAGAGCGATGACAGCCCTGCGCCTGACGCCCCGCCGCGCGCCCGACCACTGGCGCGTCAATTCGCGCGCCTGGCCCTCATGACGCCGACCGCCGCCACCGTCTGGAAGACGAGTCTCATCTGGCTGCTGGGGAGCTTGCCAGCGGCGGCGGCGCTCGCCGTCCTGCACGCGCTGAGCGGCCTGCCCATCTGGCTGGCTGGCCTCGCCGCCATCGAGACGCAGACGCTGGCGGTCGCGGCCCTCGCTACGCTCAACACCGAACATCGCGCGCAGCCCCGCGCGGTGGCCCTGCGCTGGCTGCGGAGCCACTGGACGCTGGGGCTGCCGCTGGCGCTCGCTGGCGCGGTGACGCTGCTGCTCGCGCCGTCGCTGCACTCTGCGCTGGCCGCCTTTGCCGCCGCCACGCTGGTTGGCCTGGCCGCGCTCCACCTGCTCGATACCAGTGAGAACAAGCGCCAGGTGTTCTACACCCGACCGACAGCCGCGCCAGACGCGACCATGCCGCTGGGGCGAATCGACCCCGGTGGGCAGGCGCTGACTACGCTGCTGGTGGTGGCCGCGCTGTTGGCAGGCGTAGTAGGCGTGGCGATTGGCCAGCTTGGCCCGCTGATCGTCGTTCCTACGGTCATCGTCGGCGCCGCGTTCATCTTCCAGTATCGGGTCAACCGTGACCAGACGCTGACCGTCGCGCTGGCCGCCGCCAGTGGGGTCGCCGCCATCGACTACACGTTCTGGCGCATCCAGATGACCAATTTCGCCGCCTGGTATGTCGCCATTCCCCTGCTGCTGGCGGAGCTGTTTGGCATGGCGCATATGCTCGGCTTGCAGTGGTCGCTCTGGCCGCGCCAGCAGCCGCGCATCCACCGCGAGGAGGACCCCACCCGGCGCCCGATCTTCATCCTGATTCCCACGGTCAACGAGGGCAGGCAAATCCTCGACGAGACCGTCCGCGCGAGTATCACGGCGCGCGACTACTACTTGCGGCGGTTTCCGCATGGGCGAGTGGAGATTGTCATCTGCAACGATGGCCGCGTGGCGAGCGCGCCCAACTGGCGGGAGCCAGTCGAGGTGGCGCGGCGGCTGGGCGTCAGGTGCGTCACGCGCGAGGTCGGCGGGGGCGCGAAGGCTGGCAACATCGAGCATGCGCGCCAGGTGATCGGCGCTGTGGACGGCGCGCTGATTGTGGTCTTCGACGCCGACCAGGTGGCCTATCGCAATTTTCTGGTTGAGATCATCGCGCCGTTCATGGACTCCGGCGTTGGCTGGGTCCAGTCGGGGCAGTACTACCGCAATCTGGACAATCCCGTCGCGCGCTGGGCGGATGACCAGCAGGCGCTCTTCTATCAGTTGATCTGCCCCGGCAAAGATACGCTCAACGCGGTCTTCATGTGTGGCACCAACCTGATGATCCGCGCGTCGGCGCTGGACGAGATCGGCGGCTTCCCGCAGGATTGCGTGACCGAGGACTTCGCGGCCTCGGTGGCGCTGCACGCGCGCTGGCGTGGCGTCTTCCTGCCACAGATGCTGGCGACGGGGCTGGGGCCGCTCGATCTGGCGGGGTATTTCAAGCAGCAGCAGCGCTGGGCCATCGGGACGCTCTCTACGCTGTGGACACAGTGGCGGCGCATTTTCCTGCCCGCTCGCGGCGGCCTGACCATCCAGCAGCGGCTGCAATACGCGCTGGGTTGCACCCACTACTTCAGCGGCGCGCGTGATCTGGTCTATGTCGTGGCGCCGCTGCTGTACGTGTTCGTTGGCGTCCCGGCGGTGAAGAACGGCTCGCTCTCGCTCTACCTCTGGCATTTCCTGCCCTACTGGGCGCTCTCGATGAGCGCGTTTGTCTACGCGGCGTGGAAGCGGACTGGCTGGCGCGGCGTCGTGATCGGGTTCGCCAGCTTTCCGGCGCTCGTCATGGCGGCCATCTCGGCGTTCTCCGGGCGGCGCGTGGGATTCGCTGTGACCCGCAAGCGGCGCGAGGATGGGGCAAGCCCGCTTTACGCCGTGGCGCCGCACCTGGTCGTATGGGCCGCCAGCGTCGTCGCGCTCATCCAGAACTGGCGCGATGGCGCGGTGACGGAGGGCGCGGGCTTCTTCGTCGAGGTCTGGCTGGCGTATAGCGCCGTCATGCTGACACTCGTGTTGTGGCTGGCGGCGCACGATGCCATCTACCACATCGTGTGGCGGCTCGCGGATCGCCTGCACCCACGCATGCGAATCGCCATCGCCTGGATGACCTGGCGGGTACGCCCGGCGCCGGTGATGGCCAACATCGCGCTGTTCTGCCTGCTGTGGGGTTCGCTGGCGTATACCCCGCTGGGCGGCGCCTTCCAGCGCTACGAGGCCGCGCGGCGCGCCCCCGGACCCGCGCCGTCTGTCTCGGCAGGGGATGTGCTCCGGACGGCGCCCTACCTGGGAATCACCGGCCAGACGCAGGAGGTGAATCGCGACGCGCCCGCGCTGGAGCGGACCCACGGCGTCTCCTTCATGTTGGTGGGGCGCACGATCAATGTCGCGGACCCCTTCGACCAGGGCTGGGCCGACACCCTCAGCGCGGAGCATGCCTATCCGATGCTCACGCTACAGTTCGGGCGGCTCCAGGCGAATGGCAAGCCGACCCTGGACGCCAGCCTGCCAGCCATCGCCAATGGCGCGCATGACGCCAACCTCACGCGGCTGGCGCGAGCGATCCGCGCCTATGGCAAGCCGATCCTCATCACGATTCTGCCCTACGCCGACCGCAACTGGAGCCTGAACTCGGCGGTCGCCAATGGCTCGGTTCCCTCAGACACGCCGCGCGCCTGGGCGCATGTGCAAGCCGTGTTCCGGGCGGCGGGCGCAGGGAACGTCGTCTGGGTCTGGTCGCCAGCAGATCCCGCGCACGATCAGCCGTATGCGCCGCCGCCGGAGTCGATCGGGTTCGTAGCTGTCTCGCTGACCTACACCTCGCCAACGCTGGCCGATGATCCCGTGCTGATTAGCGAGGCGGCGGCGAATCATCCGGGGAAGCCGTTGCTGGTCGAGGTCACGACCGTGCAGCGGGACGCGAGCGAGGCGCGCTGGCTGGGCGAGGTCGCGGCTGAGGTTCATCGCACAGCCGCCCACGTTGCGGGCCTCCTCTACTTCGATGGTCTGCCGGGCGAGTCGCGCTATCAGGCGGCATTCACGCCAGACACACAGGCGCTGCGAGCGATGTGGGACATGCTGGAGCGCGCGGAGCCATCGGCGATTACGGTGGCGCGTGTGCGCCGGACCAGTCCGCCGCTCCGGTTCGCGCGATGAGTGACGCCGTGGGCGCCATTCGGCGCCCGCCCACACCCCTGGATGAGTGCAAGAGGACGGAAGTTGTGAGTACGCAGGTTGTTGGCGAGACGCGCCTGGTTCGCGCGACGACGCGGCCCGCGGCGCGGTTCGAGCGCCCGAGGTCGCTGCT
>DASVWQ010000056.1:0-7469 GCA_036393135.1 Ktedonobacterales bacterium | reverse complement strand
GGCCACAATTGGCCCTTGGCGCACACCGATCAGGCTCCTACGATTAGTAACAGCGTGATATGTTCATCGCGCGTACTATGAGAAGGAGTATCCGATATGACGGCGCGATTGCGCTATAACTCAGCGTCCCCACATGCCATGCGGGCGATGCTGGCGCTCGAGGAGCAGGTCGAGAGCAGTGGCCTGGAGGCGTCGCTGCTGGATCTCGTGAAGCTGCGCGCCTCGCAGATCAATGGCTGCGCTTACTGTGTGGACATGCACTACCTGGATGCGCGAGCGGCGGGCGAGACGGAGCAGCGTCTCAGCGCGGTGGTTGTCTGGCAGGAGACGCCGTTCTTCACCGAGCGCGAGCGGGCGGCGCTGCTCTGGACCGAGAAGCTGACCCTCATCTCGATCGACCACGTGCCTGATGAGGTATTCGAGCAAGTGCGACCCCACTTCACCGAGGAAGAGTTGGTCAACCTGACGCTGGCGATCGTAGCCATCAACGGCTGGAACCGCTTTGCCATCAGCTTCCGCGCCGAGCCGGGCAAATATACACCCCGGAAGCGCGACTGAGCTGGCTGAAAGAATACTCATTTCAGGGTTGGCGTCAGGTAGATGAGCGTCACGGCGACAAGACCCAGCGCGAGAAAGGCCAGGCCGATCCGTAGCAGGCGATTGCCGACGAGCCGACCCTCCAGTCCGCCCTGAATGATACCCAGTATGGTTGGCCCAATCAACGCCTCGATGCCGAAAACAATGCGGCTGCTGACACCGAGCGCGGGGCCAACCGATACGCCCAGCAGCGAGCCGACGCCCAGTCCAGTCGCCAGCCCTCCCATGAGACTCGCGAACTGCAGGTACGCCTGATGTTGGTGGTCCATGAGGATGCGCTCGCGCTTCTTCGCGAGCAGTTGGACAAATCGGCTAATTTCTCGGATGACCCAGGGCCAGAAATACAACAGCCACGCCAGTCGCTCTAGCCACCAGATGGTCACGGACAGTTGGGTGGGGCTTCTGTACCAGCGAGCGATCCGCATGCTGATGAGATAGAGCGACGCGCCAAACCATCCGACCTGGACGAGTGTGAGGATCGCGGTGGAGAAGGAGATGCCCGGCCTGAACGCCGAAACGATAAGGTCTTTAACTGCAACTGTAATACTAGAGTAGAATCGCGACCTTTTTTTCACTCACAGCTTTCCTCAGATTTCTTTAATTATCTGCAGTGTCACTTGACAGAAGGTCTATAGCCCAGTACGCTACTTTCAGTGATGCGCGATCATCTAACTCATCTATTTCACCCAGTTAGCAAAGAGAGGATGTGCTACATGAAGCGTAGAAGAGCTGGAACGATTGTTGTAGCCTTGATTCTCAGTCTTACAGTCTCATTATTCGTAATGCCAGTTCAAGCTGTGCACGCCTATCATCTGGAAGGTCCGCGATGGCCAAACCAGCCGTCGGGCGGTTGTTGTTTGTACGTTTCGTATTATATCGCGTCAGGTACTTCCACATCGAGCGTTACCGCGTGGAACAGTGGCGCAGCCGCTTGGAATGGAAGCGCAGCAAATTATCTTGTGGAATCTGGAGGCGCTACCAATTCACTTGGCAGTACATACAATAGCAGCGTCGGCTGGGATGGGATCACGACTTTGTATACTTCAGGTAACACCTTTACCAAATTCCAGTCTCTGCTGAACACCTACTACACCGAAAACCACACAACGTGCGGTTTCTGGCCTTTTCCTGATTGCTACACGGATGCTACACGCAAGTCAGTCGCTGCCCATGAGCTTGGTCATGTCGCTGGGCTGGACCACACCAGCGCCTGCGTGCTAATGAATCCATACACATTTGGGTCTGGGGGGCGCTTCACCAGCGACTGCGGTTACATTAACGTACCGAAGACCGATGACATCAACGGGGTGAACGCCCAGTACTGAGACGAGCGTGAACTTCACGATAAGAGAGGAATGAGTTGCCATGCGAGCACGAGGACTATCTAGATTGAGTGGCCGAGCAATGCTCGTCATAGGAGTGAGCCTCATGGCTGCTGTCACTGGTTTGAGTGGGTGCGAAACCACCTCAACCCACAGTGTACAGACCCTGCCAGTCTCGCAGAATCAAGGCTACTCACAAACAGCAACCATTGACGCATCATGGTCAGTGAACTACAAGGATCTGAAAAGTCTCAAGGCAGCGTCGACGGTTGTAGTTGAAGGAAAAATCACCGCAGTTGCTGGCGAAACCTTGGACACCGCAACGCACATTCCTTTCACCGATTTCACCCTGTCGGTCGACAAGGCGGTGTATGATCCACATGGCCATGTTCATGGCTTTAGGGTGATCGTGCATCAGACCGGAGGAATCGTCAATAATACCTTGTTTCAAGTTGACGACGACCCGTTGTTTCAGGTAGGTGAACAAGTCGTACTCTTCCTGCATGAGTACGCCCCTGACATGTACTTTGTTGTGGGTGGCCCAACAGGTCGCTTTGAGGTACGCTCAGGCAAAGTATCTGCGGGGGGTTCTACCGGTGTCACGTTGCCTTCCTCCACCAGTCTCGATGCCTTTTTGGCCCAAGTGAACGCAGCCTAGTCTGTCCAGCACTCCAGAGGTGTTTTGAGCGCCTTGTCGGATTACAGGCCAATCTTAGTTTTACAGTTGCAGTTAGGTCAGGCGTGCGCCAGATGGCGCTGGTAGTGGCAGCGTCTGGCCCGCGCCCCATGCCGTCGTCGCCACGCTGACCAGGCAAACACCATCACGGTGGCCTCTACGGAAGCGGCTTGGCCCACCGCCCAGAGCACATGCCGAATCTCCGGCACGGTCAACGGTAACAGTTCCACGTTCAAGTCGACCGGCTGCTGATATGGCCCCCCTTTGCGACCTCTGTGGCGCTCTGGCTGGACTGCACGGGCGGCGGCTGCGCCTGCAGCCGTGCGCGTAGCATGGCGAGGTAAGCCAGCGGGAACATCGCCAGGGTCATATGGCGATACCAGCCGTCCCAACGCCGCACTTCATAGTGATCGAGCCCGACCTCGCCCTTGGCCAGCGCGAAACTTTGCTCAATCCGCCAGCGCTGTCCCGCGACCCGCGCCAGGGTGCGGAGCGAGGTTCCCGTGGGGGCGAACACCACGTAATAGGCGACCTCGGTCGGATCGCTGCGGCTCCGACGCACGAGCAACCAGTGCTCCCAACGCTGTTCCTCGGCGGTCAGTTGCAGTCGCGCCAGGCGCACGCGCGCCCAGTCGTACCAGCGCGGCCCCTTGGCCCCGACGCCCGCCGCCAGGCGCTGCCACCCGTCAGCGGGAATCCGCGCGGCGATGCGGTCGGCGCGCGGCTGTCCCCAGCGCCCGTCCAGCACGGCCCACAACGGCTCAGCGCAGGTGACCGCCAGGACAAAGGGCTGCGCCTGCTGCTCTAGCCAGACCCGCAGCCGCCGGTCGCCGCCATAGATACTATCCCCCGTCACCCACGCCGCTGGCACGCCTGCGGCAAGCGCTCGTTAGAGCATGCGGCGCGCCAACTCCGGTTTGGTGGCAAACGTCACCGCCTCTGGCACACCCGCCTCCGCACGGCGCGCCGCATCGTCAGCCCACTCACGCGGCAAGTAGAGTTCCCGATCCAGCAGCACATGCCCTCCCGGCGCGGCATACGTCAGAAACACGCCGATCTGGCAGTTCTCGATCCGTCCGGCGGTACCGCTGTACTGGCGTTTGACACCGACCGACTTCGTCCCCTGTTTGAGCAAGCCGGTCTCATCAATCACCAGGACCGCGCGTGGATCGCCCAGGTGCTCCACGACGTAGGCGCGCGGGTCGTCGCGCACGGCGTTGGCATCCCATTTCGCTCCGGCCAGGAGGCGCTGCATGCCGTAGGGACGCGCTTCATCCGCCTGCTCGGCCAACTGCCAGCCGTTCTTGCGCTCGACCGGGCTGAGTAACCCCTCGAGGTACCGTCGCATCCGGTGGCGTTGCTCCGAGCGCGCGAAACGCGGCCCAATCCGCTCCTGGATCTCCACCAAGGCGCCACGCCACTGCTCGACCTCGGCAACGACCCCTTCCTGCTCATCCATGACCTGACTCCTTTCGGTTTCAGGTCATTCGTGCCACATCGCGCCACTACCTGCAACTGTAAAACTACAGCGTGGCCTCCTCGGCCTCGGCGGTCAGGGCGCGATAGTAGAGCCGGGCGTAGAGGCCGCCGCGCGCCAGCAGCTCGGCGTGCGTCCCCTGCTCCACGATCTCGCCCTGGTCGAGCGTCAGGATGCGGTCGGCGTCCTGGACGGTGGTGAGGCGGTGGGCCACCACCAGCGTGGTGCGCCCGGCCATCAGGCGGTTCAGCGCGTCCTGCACCTGCGCCTCAGCGACATTGTCGAGCGCGGCGGTGGCTTCGTCCAATAGCAGGATGCGCGGATCGCGCAGGATCGCCCGCGCGATGGCCACCCGCTGCCGCTGCCCTGCCGAGAGCTTCACCCCGCGCTCGCCGATCAGCGTCTGGTAGCCCTGGGGCAGCGCCAGCGTGAACTCGTGCGCGTTGGCTGCGCGTCCCGCCGCCTCGATCTCCGCCTGGGTCGCGTCGAGGCGCCCAAAGCGGATATTGTCCGCGACGCTGCCACTGAAGAGGGTCGGCTCCTGCGGGACCAGCGCAAACTGGTTGCGCAGCGAAACAATGTTCACCGCTGCGATGTCGTGGCCATCCAGCAGGATCGCGCCGCCGCCGCGTTCATACAGGCGCAGCAGGAGGTTGAGGAGGGTGGTCTTGCCCGCGCCGCTCGGCCCCACCAGCGCCACCACCTGCCCCGGCGCGACCTCGAAGCTGACATCGCGCAGGACGGGTCGGTCGGGCGCATAAGCGAAGGCGACGTGGCGTAGCGTGACACGCCCCTCCATCGGTGGCAGGTCGGGCAGCGCCGCGCTGGCCTCCGTCTGGTCGGACGGGGTGTCCAGCACGACGAAGACACGCGCCGCCGAGGCCAGCGCCGCCTGGGTCTGGGTGAAGACGCCGCTCAGCGCGGCCAGCGGACCGATCACGAACATCAGGTAGAGGATGAAGGCGACGAGCTGGCCGCTGGTCAGCCGACCCGCCAGTACCTCGCGTCCGCCGAACCAGATGACCAGCAGCACGGCGGAGAAGCCGACGAAGCCAATGAGCGGGCTGACCAACGCCTGCGAGCGCGCCCGCCGCAGGGTGATGCGCAAAAGCGTCGCCATGCTCTGGCTGAAGCGGCGGAACTCGTGCCGCTCGCGCGCGAAGGCCTTCACCACGCGCACCGCGCCCAGCGATTCGTCGAGGATGCCGGTGGACTGGGCCAGCGCCTCTTGCGCCTCGGCGGAATCGGACCAGATGCGCCGCCCCAGCGTGCTGATGATGATGATGGTTGGCGGGACCGTCACCAGTGTGATGAGGGTTAGCCGCCAGTTCAGCGCGAAGACGATGGCGACGCTGCCGACCAGCGTGATGACCTGCCCCAGCAACGGGATGATGTTGTCGTTGAGTGTGGCGATCTGGGTCACGTCGTTGGTCACGCGCGAGAGCGTCTCGCCAACTCGCCGCTCATCGTAGTAGGTCAGCGGCAGGCGGGTGAGACGGTCGAAAAGCTGGGTGCGCAGGTCGGTGGTGAGGCGCTGCCCCGCCGAGGAGATGAGGTAGTTCTGGGCGGCGTCGAGGATGGCGCGCACAATGAAGAGGCCCAGCAGACCCAGCGTCACGAGGTTGAGCAGGCGCGTGTCGCGCTGCCGGAACACATGGTCGATGAGCTGCTGGAGGCCCAGCGGCATCGCCAGGGTGACGATATTGGTCAGCGCCAGCAACACGCTGCCGAGGGTGAGCTGCCGCCAGTAGGGGCGCAGCAGGCCGAACGCGCGCCGCCACGATGCGCGTGGCGTGCCGTCGCCGGGGACGCTCCGTGGTCGTGCGCCGAACATGTCGCATGCCTCCTCGTCGCGCCGCGCGCCAATGCGCAATCCCTCCTCATTCAGGTTGTACGGCGAGTGGCGCGGATGGGTCAAGCGGGCGCGCGGTGGATACGAGGGCGCAAAGAAAGAGCGAGCCGCGCAAGCTCGCTCTTTACGGAAATGTGCGACTGGGCCGCGCATATCATGCTAAACGCACGCATGGCGCCAGAAATGACAGGGTGGGACCTGCGGCGAGGCGCTCAGGATCGGCGATGATCCTGCCAGGCGGCGACGAGGCTGCGCATCTTGGGCAGCCAGTAGCTTTGCGGCGAGCCATTCGTCTCGTCCCAGACGGGATAGAAGAGCATGATGGCCAGTTCATTGGCGTAGTCGGCCAACAATTGCTCCCTGGAATAGTCCGCCACGCCGCCAGCGACCAGGCCAGCGTAATAGCGGCGCAGGCAGCGCGTCTCCAGGTCGCCAGTCTGACGCTGCTCGCGGGTCCAGAAGCTGGCGAACATGTGGATGAGGTCGAAGGCTGGCGTATCGGCGGCGACGCCCTGGAAATCAACCAAATACGTAGGCGCGGCCACGCCGGGACGCGGGACGAGGAATTGCGTGCTGTAGCAGTCGCCGTGGCCGAGGGTCAGCCCGCGCCCGGTGGTCATGTGGGCGCCTAGCCCAGCGTCCCACAGGCTGGGCAGGCGGGCAAGCGTCTCCTCATAGACCGCGCGCAGGTCGGCGGGGAACCACGCGCCCTCGGCGGCCAGGAACCGCGCCCACTCGCCGCGCCGCCGCTCCACATGCGCCGCGAAGGCCGCCGCGTCGCTGTACCAGGGCGCCAGCGCGAAGGTCGCCCCCAACTCGGGCCGCTGCCACCAGTAGGCATGGAAACTGGCCAGCGCGTCGATCGCCAGGTCGAGCGAGCGCTGGTCGGGAATCGGCTCGCCGCGCAGCAGGTCATCGCGCGTGCGGGGCGCGCTGTGCGTCGCCGAGACATCGGTCAGCAGCAGCGACGACGCGCCGCGCTCGGCGTCGAACGCGGCGAGGTAGCAAGGGATAACGGCGGGTGGGCGCGGATCGAGACCCGCCACGATCTGATAGAACCTCACCTCGTCGCGTCCCGCCTCGATGGCCCAGGCCGTATCGATGTTGCGCTTGAGGAACAGGCGGCGCGGGGCGTCAGCGGGCGCGTCCTCGCTGTAGGTGAGCAAGAGATGGCTGGCGGCGGAGTTGAAGGCGGCGTTCACCGCGACATCGCAGGCGATGACCTCGCCCGCAGGCAGCGCGCCCGCCGCGTGCAGCGCCCGCGTGAGCCAGTCGGGGGTGATGGGGTCGGCAGCCGCAAGCGCGTTGAGCATGAGCGTGATGTCCTTTGTCCATGATAAGGTGAACGCGCAGCGGCGTTCACCTGGCTATAAGCGCAACTCGTGGCCGTGGGCGCGCAGCCACGCCCGCCACTCGCGGTGGTTCGGGCAGGCGCGCTCCACCAGCGCCCAGAAGCGCGGGCCGTGGTTTGGTTCCTTCAGGTGGCACAGTTCGTGAATCACCACATAGTCCAGCGCGGCCAGCGGCGCCAGCAGCAGGCGCCAG
>DASVWQ010000055.1:0-3146 GCA_036393135.1 Ktedonobacterales bacterium | reverse complement strand
TGTCGTGGCTGACGGGCGCGCCGATTCGCCTCTATAATAGAAGGTGCGGCGCCCTCTTTGCGCCGCGCGAAGATGGCGAATGGTGGCGACGCGGAGAAGGCGAGGCCCGGCGTGAGCGCGAAGGCGATGGGTGATAGGCGCATTCCTCAGGAGGGCTCGCTCGACCTGACACAGCATGTGCTGGGCGCAGGCGCGTCGGGCGTCTCCGGATTCAGTGGGCCGGACCAACCGCGCGACGACATCATGGCGCGCTGCATCCGCTGCGGCTTCTGCCTGCCTTCCTGCCCCACCTATCTGGAGACGGGCAGCGAGGCCTCGTCGCCGCGCGGGCGCATCAGGCTGATCCAGGCGGTGGCCGAGGGGTCACTGAGCCTCACCGACCCGACCTTCACTGAGCAGATGTACCAATGCCTCGATTGCCGCGCCTGTGAGGCGGTCTGCCCCTCCGGCGTGCGCTATGGCCAGCTTGTGGAGACGGCGCGGACGCAGATCGAGCGGGCGCGGCCGCGTCCCGCCGGACAGCGGGCGCTGCGTGCGGCGGTCTTCAGCGGCATGTTCGCCGACGCGCGACGCTTCCGGCTGGCGGGGCGCGCGTTGCGGCTCTACCAGCGGTCGGGCATGCGGCGGCTGGCGCGGCGCAGTGGCGCGCTCGACACGCTGGGCCTGCGCGCGACTGAGGCGCTGGCCCCCGACCTGCCCGACGCCGCGTATATCCCCCAGGGCGAGGTCTATGCCCCGCTGCCCGATGTCACGCCGCGCGGGCGGGTCGCCTTCTTCGCTGGCTGCGTGATGTCCACCGTCTTTGCCGGGACCGACCGCGCCACTATCCGCACGCTGACTACGAACGGATACGAGGTGGTCGCCCCCGCCGCGCAGGAGTGCTGCGGCGCGCTGACCATCCACGCAGGCGAGATGGACCGCGCCCGCGCGCTGGCCATCCGCAACATCGTCGCCTTCGAGGCGAGCGGCGCCGACCACATCATCAGTAACGCGGCGGGCTGTGGCTCCGCGCTGAAGGAGTACGGCGAGCTATTCCGCGAAACGCCAGCCTGGCGGGAGCGGGCCGAGGCCTTTGCCGCGCGCGTCCGCGACATCACCGAGCTATTGGGCGAGGCGCTGGCGCGGGGCGAACTGGACACACGCTTCGAGCCGCTGCCGCTGACCGTGACGTACCAGGAGCCGTGCCATCTCGTGCATGCCCAGCGCATCTCGGCTCAACCACGCGCGCTGCTGGCGGCGATCCCTGGCCTGCGGGTGGTGGAGATGGCGGAGGCGACACTCTGCTGTGGCAGCGCGGGCGTCTACAATATCACCCATCCGAAGATGGCAGGGACGCTCGGCAGGCGCAAGGCGCGCAACATCCTCACGACACGCGCCCAGGCGGTCGTCACCGCCAACCCCGGCTGCGCGCTGCAACTGCGGGCGGAACTGACGCGAGCGGGCAGCCCTATCCCCGTGCTGCACATCGTGGACCTGCTCGACGCCGCCTATCGCGGGCGAATGCCAGAGTAAGACTCCTCATCGCTGACGGAGCATGCTGGTGATGGCGTCACTCGCCTCTCGCGCACTACCCATCGCCATCAGTATGGCTCGGGTGGCTGATAGAGGAACGGAGCGGTCAGCCCTCCGCTTGAGCATGCCACGGACACCAGATTGCCACAGTTTCCAGAGTCGCCACTCGCAACCTCGACCGGGATACCATGCCAGGTAAAGCGGTACGTTACGCCTTCCCCGAAACCTCCGTTGCAGTGTGGGTTCGCTAGACTGAATGGAGGCCATGCCGCATAGCTGGTCGGATGGCTGATGATAAAGGCGCGTATGGACGCGATAGAGGCAGGGTCGGTGTCTGTACGGGTCTGCGTCGGACCTATGCCCGATAGCCCATGGGGAGTCACGCTGATCTGGACGGCGTCGGGTGGAATGACGCGGATCCCAACCTCGAAGGCGCTGAAGGCCAGCAGCGCTACCACTACCCACCAGAGCCACCGATGACGATCCGTTGGCGTCTTGCGCGGCGACTCCTGAGGTGTGGGTGAGAGAGGATCGGCCATGATTATCACTCCGCTACCATTGCGCTTGTCACTGGCTCAGGCGGCGACGCCCTCGCGAACGCGAGATCGAGGCGCGCAAGTTGGCGGCTGTGCTCGCTCGCGAGTCTCTAGTCAAGGAGTCGCGGTTGGCGTGGGGGTGACCATGTCGGTGCAGTTTGGCATGGCGACCTCCGCGCCTTGCTCGGTGAACTGCTTGGCGCCGCTCCCGTTGACCGTTGCCGGTGTATTTTGCACAACGATTGTGTCCCAATAGTATGCGATCGGCGAGGGGCCGACAGGCGGTGGCGGCGAAGGCGCGGTGAGCGAGATCGAGTCACCATGCAATACGACGCTTGTCGCCCATGCGGTTGTTGTGGTAGTCCACGTCTGCGATACGCTGCCGTCTGAGCGCTTCCAATAGTAGCTGATGGCGTAACTGGGGCTGGTCACGATATCCAGCGACGCGGTGTATGCGAATGACTGGCTTCCCCCGGCCTGGCAATCATAGAGCCGGGTGTTCGACACTGGAGATACATGTAGGTTCGTGATCTCCGGCAGACAGGTGAAGGACATGGTATCCGATGGTTGCGAGATCATCTCATTTGGCGACAGCACCTCTAGCCGTACGGAGAATGGCTGCCCATCGGAGAGCGCCAGACCTGGCGTCAACGTGTAGAAAGGCGCAATGGGGGAGCTACCGTCAAAATGGATGACCGCAGGCGTCGTCGCCGGTCCATAACTGGGGAGCCAGCGGTAGGTGACATCGCCGTTCGGCGCATTCGGCGTCAGCCAGATCTCGCCACTGACCGGAAAGGTTGGCGGCGTTGCTGCGGGACAAGTCACTACTATAGGACAGTTCGCTATGCATCCGTGGGCAACCACGACTGACTGTACCGCGAATGAACCGGTACCATTCGAGGGTGGGAGGCGGCTCGGTGGCCGCGTCGGCGTCGGCCCAGACATTGGCGGCTGATCTGTTGCCGTGGCCGTTGTGGCTGCGGTCGTAACTGGTGTGTTCGGCGCCAAGGTCGCCGTGGCGTCTGCGACGTTTGCCGTTCCCGAGACGCGCGTGTGCTGGCGCGCCTGGCTCACGCCATACAGCGTCACAGCGAGCGC